>NZ_JARESU010000087.1:0-35735 GCF_046027075.1 Paraburkholderia sp. RL18-085-BIA-A
AGTGCAGCCCGAACTTTACCGCGACATCGTTATTGCGACAGAACCATGCCGAGTGTTCCGTTGAGGTCGTCCATCTCGGCGAGCCATCCCCGGCGTCACTATGGTGGCGAGCGAAGTGCCACCTCGTGCAGCGCCGGCATTGCCGCGGAGATTCGGGGCGTGTTACCACGCGACCGACGCACGACGATAGGGGTGCCGAACAAAACCCCGCGCGGCGAACCGGACGGAGTCGTGTTCCTGCAGGGGCTGGCTGCAAATCAGTGTGAGCCCGCCAGGCCGCTTTCCAGCTGACTCTGGAGTTCGCGTACCAGTTGCTGTGCGGCCCGCAACTGGCCCTGCGCGGCGGCCTTCTGTTGCGCCAGCGCGGTGGCTTCGGCACGCGTCTGCTGCTGCTGGTTGGCGACGATCGTCTGTTGCTGATGCGCTACATCGAGGTCGGCCTGCAGGCGGTTCGCACGATCCTGCGACAGCGCAATCATCCGCTCGGTGAACCCCTTTTGCGCCTCGAGCCTGGTGCGGCGGATTTCGACATCGGACAACTGCACGGTCTGGCGCACGAAGTCCTTGTAGATCAACTCGGCGCGCGTGTCGTCCGGCGTCTTGATGACACGCCAGAAGTTCTTCTGCTGGAACAGCGCGACGTAGTAGGTCATTTCCCTGTCGGAAAACAGCAGGCTCGCACCGTAGCTGCCGTTGTACGTCGTGCGGAGTTCGCTCAGGTCCGAATCGCGAATCATCTGTCGCAGCTCGGCGACGTTGCCGGCGGCGGATTGCTTCGCCTCGTCGGCTGTCAGCACACCGGCCTGTCCCTGCTGTGCCTGCGTCGTGGCCGGCAGTGCAGTCGTTGTGTCCGGCTGGGCAACGACGGCAGCGCTCGCGCCGCTATCTGGCAGAGCCTGCGCATCCACGCCCTGCGCGGCCCCCATCGCGACGAGCGCGGTCAGGGCGAGCTTCTGGGCAAAAGACAGTTTCATATGTTTGCGAACCTCTCATATCGATAGCAACGGGCAGGCAAAATCGCCAACCCGGACGGCCGTCAGTCGATAGCCGCTATACGTGCGATAACGGCAATTAACCGGAAACGTTGAGTCGAGAAAGTGGGGATCGGACGGCCGAACAAAAAACGTGCCTTGTTCATCTGTCGAGAGTTCGACGAACTTCAATCTCGCAGATACCTGCTGCTCAGAATGTTCAAGCCGCACGTGCCGCTGGGCATGCTGGCGCGCCTCGCGGGATGTAACCCACCGTACCGATCGTGATGGGACGACGACACGGCATCTCGAAAATCCACGCACTCAGTATTCCCGCCGAGCAGTGCTGCTGACCGTCTCGGGTTGCGTCGACTTGTGGCTTGCCCTGGCACCGTGGCACCTTCCTGATCTTCAGACTGGGCTTCCTGACGGGCCTGCAGAATGCTGTCCTCACTCGTATCGCTGTGCGGACGAAGACAGCGTACTGCTTCTTGACGTGCAACCCGCAGTCCCGGTACACCGTGGTTCACGGGCAGGGGCTAATTGTGGACGTCCTGGGTTGCGGTCTGGAGAAGTCGCCACGACGACTAGGTTTACTCATAGACGCCGGTAAGGTGTAACGGCGGACAGCTGACATCGACACCTAATACCAGCGGAGTTTTTGTCGTTGCAAGTGCGACAGTTAGCGTGAAGCAGAGCTGCGAGCCGGTTACTGACAGATAGGGAGCGGTATGCACAACCGTGCCTGGCTGGCTGATTGCCTCCTGGAAATAGCCCCGGTTATCCCAGCGAGCACCATGGAAATCTGATAAAGGCGCGAATTTCTGTTCTGCCACTCGCACCGCGGGACCCCATTCGGTTGGCCCCACTTGTCGACCATTTCCATCAAGCGCAAAGCAGCCGATGCAATTTGCCTTCCGCAACATTTTTGCGCAGCTGTCGGCTAGCGACACACCACGAGCCATTCTACGCACAGCTTCGTGCAAGGCCGCCGTATAACCCTCGACGTCGCTGCGCATTCCATCCGCGGCACCTAATCGCTCTGCCCGGAGGCGGTCGAACGCGGCGTCGATGATGCCAGCGGCACTAGCTTCCTGCGGCAAATCCGATGCCGGTCTACCTAGCAAATAGCCCTGCGCGAAGTCAACGTTCGCCCGAACCGCAAAAAGCAACTCTTCGTCAGTCTCGATGCCTTCAGCAACAATCAATATCCCAGCCTCGTGCATGACGTGGATGAGATTTATCAGCAATCGACCGTCGCGCGCCGTCTTTTGTATCAGTGAGCGGTCTAGCTTGATGATGTCCGGCTCCAGGCGCAACACCCGGCTCACATTCGAGTACCCAATGCCAAAGTCGTCCAGCGCGACGAGGAACCCGGCGTCCTTATAAGTCTTCACCCGCTCCGACAATTCTTCGAGCGAATGCTCAGCGGCTTCCAGAACTTCCAGAACTATCGCTTCAGGACTGAGGCCGGAGGCCAGCGCGATACTGGCAAGATACGCGGCATACCCGTCGCGTCCCATCGTCGAGGCGTGGATATTCAGAAACAGCCAGTGGCGAGCTGGAAGCGTTTTCCCCGCGTTGGTCAGATGCACTGCGTGACTCTGGGCATCGGCGCGGACCATGTCGGCTTCACCGGCATCAGGAGCAAAGGCGGCCGGCAGTTGCAAGCGGCCATCCGGGCACACCTCCCTGAGCAGAGCCTCGTATCCGACCGGCTTTTGTTGCGCAAGCCCATAGACCGGCTGAAAGGCGGAAGCAAGCGTCTTTGATCCTGACGCGTGATGCGCGCCTGCATCACCCGCTATCTGGACATCTGAATGAAGCGCACGACTCATGGTCATCCTCACATCGACCGCAGCGAACCGACGCGAAAGCATCGGCGTTGAGCATACAACCCTTCTCCTGTTTTGCTCGCGCGGCACCGTTTCTGCTTCGGTCGAATGCAGGAAGTCAAGTTTGAACCCACATGGCGGGACTACGGCAGCTGATAAAAGGTCAGAAATAGGTGATTACCCTGACGAACTCGATCTCGTTGAGGCGGCAGTGGGTGCTCATCATCCCGGGCGCAACGGTTCGGCAACAGGAACGGTACCGAGACGCCGAACCATAGATCGTCCGGGCGAACCGGTAGCGGCTCGCATCGACGGCTCCGATAGCCCTTCAGTTCCCGCTCAGGCGGCCGTAATAGAGAGGTCGTGGCTGAAGGACCGGGGACCCGGGCCATTCAAACTGTTTGGAGACGCAGGCATGAATAAAGATACAACTCATACGCGCCGGTCAAGGCTCACGATTAAGGCCAGGCTCGGCCTGGCCATGGCGTTCATGGCCGTTCTCATGATTATCATTGGCGCGCTCGGTCTGGTTGGCATGAATACGAGTAACGAGGCGGATCATCAGACGTACTCGGACCAGTTGCCCAGCGCGATCGCGGTGGGCAACATGGAAATCCTCGTGGCGCGCGAACGTATGGCGCTGGATCGTGCAGCGCTGTCGCCCGATGACCCCAGTTCAGCACAGACGATTGTCCGCGCGCAGGGTTTTCGTGCCGCTTCGAACGAGTGGTGGAACAAATACCTTGCGCTGCCGCGCGACGCCACCGAAGACCGTCTAGCGCAGGATACGGGAAAAAAGCGTCTTGAGATGCAACAAGCGGTCGATGATTTCATTGCGACGATCAAGAGTGGCGACCACGCCGCCATCGTCAATGCCGCCAATCGCCTAACGCCGGTCTATGCCTTGATGACTACAAGCGACGATGCCTTGAAGAAGTACCAGGGCGAACTGGCTGAGAGCGGCTACCAGCATGCACAGCAGATGTTTGCGACATTCAGGATTGCATCCATCGTAATGATGCTATTAGGGGTACTGATGGCGGCCCTGAGCTGGCGATCCCTGCGGCGTGCGATCGGTGAGCCGATCGCCGACGCTCTCGCCCATTTCATGCGAATCGCTGACGGTGACCTGAGAGCGAAGGTAGTCGTGAAGTCGCGCGACGAAATGGGCCTTTTGCTCGCGGGACTCTCGCGCATGCGCGAGAGCTTGATCGAAACGGTGGTTGCAGTGCGAAGCGGAACCGAATCGATCGGTGCGGCAACCCGGCAGATTGCAACGGGCAACGCCGACCTGTCGAGCAGAACTGAGGAGCAGGCCGCCTCGCTTGAAGAAACCGCAGCGAGCATGGAGGAGCTGACGGGCACCGTGCGGCAAAACGCGGACAACGCCCGACAGGCCAGCGGGCTTGCGGCCAACGCGTCGGAGATCGCCAATCGCGGGAATGACGTGGTGGGACGCGTGGTCGGCACGATGGGCGAGATCAACAACAGTTCGACCAAGATCGCGGACATCATCGGCATTATCGAAGGCATTGCCTTTCAGACCAACATCCTGGCGCTGAACGCCGCAGTAGAAGCGGCTCGAGCGGGCGAACAGGGACGCGGCTTTGCCGTGGTGGCGTCAGAGGTGCGCAGCCTGGCGCAACGCTCGTCGAGCGCGGCGAAGGAAATCAAGGAACTGATTTTGACGTCGGTAGAGCGTGTCAAAAGCGGCTCATTGCTCGCGCAGGAAGCCGGTCAGACCATGAACGGAATCATCGTCGCAGTCCAGCGGGTTACGGACATCATGGGCGAAATCTCCGCCGCCTCCGAGGAACAGAGCGGGGGCATCGACCAGGTGGCACGGGCGGTCACACAGATGGATGAAGTTACGCAGCAGAACGCCGCGCTGGTCGAGCAGGCCGCAGCTGCGGCGGCATCGCTGGAGAGTCAGGTGCAGGCCCTCAGTGCCGCGGTAGCAATATTCAAGTTCGAACCGGCCGGGTACGAGGCCTGACTTGCTATATCGGGTCGACGACGGCCTTCCGAACCGAGCGACTCCATGTGGAAATGCTTTTCGATGATCCGCCGACGCTCTGCGGCGTAGACGGCGCATACGCAGATCCTCCCATGGCAGGCTGGCGCAATGGCGCACGAGCCCGCCAGCCTGCCGAGTTTAGGAGGTATGCGGGCGTCGGTCCTTCGCCTATCGTTGAGGTATTGCCAGTAGTTGCCGGGCCGATAGCTGCGGGCACGGGCAATCACAGTGCTTTTGAAACCGACTGCCCGAGCAGTAGTATTTCGTCAAACTGGGTTATTAATTCGAAACACAAGAGAAACGCCAACGTATAAGAGGGTCCGGGAAATCTGTGAATCCATCGCAAGATCGGCACTGCAAAACGCGTTCTAACGGGGTCGCGAGTCATTACGTAGGCAATGATAATCCCGATCGCCGTCCCCCCGAGTATGTCGGTCGGATAGTGCAAGCCGAGATAAACGCGCGGCAGGCATATGAAGATCGCGGTGTACAAAAGCGCGAGCACGCCGACGCGGCGCCAGACGAGAAAGATTCCTGTCGCGACCGACATCCACAGCATCGCGTGGTCGCTCGGAAAGGAACTCCAGGTTCGCAGCACCGCCTCTCGCAGACCGGCTGATGGAAAGTGCAGGTGCAGCTCGGGGTTATAGATCGGCCGCACCCGAAATGGCAAGTAATGGGCGAGAAGCCTGCCGATTGCGAGCGCCATGAGGCCGCTCGCAATCGTCGCGATGACCATCTCACGCTCCCATTCAACACGCTGACTGGGTTTGAACGGTTTTGTCGCAGTAAGGTGGGATGGACGAGCAAACTCGATTGCTATGTATTGCTTATGAAACGAGCGAGTAGAACTGCTGCACGGCGGACAGTCGGACTTTGCCAAAGTCCTTCATCTGCCCTTTCTTGATCATGTGCATGACTTCGATGGGTTCTGTCGCAATAACGATGTCGCGGTAAAGTTCGGGCTGCACTAAACTTTGCTTCGGCACACGATGAAGAAGATCGCGAGACCACGAACGGCCCTTGCTGCAGGCATTGACGTTGAACATCGGCCCAATTGATGCCGTTCCACGCCACGCCCGAAGGTGCACGCGCCCGTGTTGCTGCGCTCATTTGCTTTCCTTCCGTTTAGGTGGTTCTGCAAACTCTCTGGTGAGGAGAGACCACGAGGAAGTCTGCCCGCTTTCGCGTCGGGTGATGTTGCAACCCGTATCCCGTCCATTACAGCCTGGCATTCGCTTTTTCCCCGATCCTGTGCCCGCACCGCCATGGGCAGACCTCGCAGCCTGCTGTCCCGAAGGGAGCGATACGGGGTTTCCACGTTCCGCTTATGGAAGTACGTCGGGTTAGGTGCCTGCTCTGGGCCGGGAGGTATGCGGGTCACGAACGCGTAATCGAAAGACGCTGTTCCCACCTCCAGTACCGTTTTGGTTCGAGCGCAATAGCCATTTCCGCTCGTTCAACGTAACGACCCTACTGCAGATTCAAATGTTTTCACCATACCGACTATCTGGCACTCATCCGGCGTATGGCTGCCAGAAGGGTACGCCTCTCGCGATTGATACCCCGCGCCTTGCGGCGCTTCGTTACGTTGTCAGAGCCGCTCTTGATTCAGGCCCCTAGATTCACCGGGTGACACCGGTGGTTCTCTCCTTCGATACGGCGAGAAGGGAGAACAACTTCTGTAAGCGACCTCGTGTCGCACTTCGATCACGTTATTCAGATACTTCGAGGAGCGCACATGCGTCCCCTCAGGCAGCAGAGCGTCAGCGATCATCTCGCGCACGGCCCGGTGCGAGGCGGCATACCCATCGAGCGTGATCGTCTCCGGTGGCTGGCCCTGATGTTTGATGGCCTTGCTGAAAAAGGCTTTTGCCGCGCTCACATCGCGCTTTGCCCTGAGCATGAAGTCCACTGTCTGGCCGACCCGATCTACCGCCCGGTAGAGATAGACCCACTTGCCACGAATCTTCAGATAGGTCTCGTCAACACGCTATAACCGGCCAGTGGGTATGCCAAACCGGTTCCAGCGCTTGACGAACTCCGGCGTAAAGCGCTTTACCCAACGCATGATCGTAGTGTGTGAAAGCGACAATCCCCGCTCGGCCATCATCTCGACCAGATCGCGCAGGCTGAGCTTGTAGCGAAGGTACCAGCGCACACACAGAACAATGATCTCCCGATCAAAATGCCGGCCATCGAACACCCCCTCCAGAGCCTTCCCCTTGCTCATCGCCGCCCACCAGATTGATTGGATCGCTTACTTTAATCGGTCCAATGAGCCTATTTGCACCAGAACCGGACATCACGACTTGTCCACTTTGGCATGAATCTCTCGCCGTTTAGCGGGAGTCGTCCATCACATCACAACCCTTCGCCGCCCGGTTCGCGTGCACTCACGAGCCGCGCACAGTCGGGCTAGACCAACGTCTGCCACCTGGTAAAATTCGACCTGTTTATGGGCGGCAAGAGACGCTCGTCAACAATGCCTTGATCTTCAGCTCGTCCACCATACTGGCCTTTCAGCTGGCACCAATAGCCGTTTCAGGCAATCGACGCGGAACAGCCGTCCCCGGCGCGTCAAGGCGTTTGGCCTTCCAGTGGCTTTTCGTCGAGGTTGCTGGCAAACACCGCCTTCTTATGCGAACCGTCGCAGAACGGCTTGTTGCTCGACTGGCCGCATCGACATAGCCAGACTTCGTCCTTATCCACGTCGATAGGCTTGCCGCCTTGCGTGACGATCTTGAACTCGCCCTTGACGTGATAGGGGCCGTCGTTGCGTGGAGTGATGATTGCAGTCGCCATGTGTGTCTCCAATGAGGGTGAATCGCGCGAACCCACGGATTTCCGGAGCACTCGATACGGCCGTCAGGGTGCAGGTCCGATTTCAGTCTACATCCGATGCCGCGCAACCGCCCGCCCTGCTGCATCGCGACAATCGAGCGTTCGGTCCCTATTCCCGGCTACCTTGCTGCGGGTTATTGGTGAGGCGGCGAACTGGCTCCTTGTGCGCGCTTCTATCGTCAAAAATCAGGTTTGCACTCTCTGCGGTTTGAGTGCGCAAGCGCAGCAGTGTTCGTGGTAGCGGTCGTGCGCGTGAACTCCGGCACGTATTCGATATCTGAATGAACATGGAGGGCGGTCATGACCACGGCTGCCAGTTTTCATATCGGCTACACGCAATACCTTGGTCCCGACGGCGACCCTGTTCAGCCGTTGCCTACGCCGCTTCCGCTGACTCTATCCTCGCAAAGCTACAAAGACTTTGTACGTGAATCAGCGGAACCGAACACTGACGCATGCATATCGATGCAGCAGCCAAATCAACCCTTCATCTCTTGCACGTATGCGCGCCCCTTCTCTGTGATCAGGAAGCCACCGTGCGACGTCGCCGAGATCAATTCCCGTTCTTCCAGTTCGGTTTGGATGTCCCACTCAACCATTAGAGGGTGGTCGCTCGCGGCGCGTTGGCTGAGTTCCAGAAGCGCAGCCTCCGCTTTGGCACTAAGTTCTTCCGACATGTCCGGCTCCTCCAAGGCTTCGAGGAATTCTACTATGACAGAAGTCCCGATCCTTTTCAGCGACGCCATTGTTCGCGCACTGTTCGAAGACAGCAAGACGCAAACGCGGAGAGTTGTGAAGCTGCCGCAGGCACCTGAATCACCTGCATCATGCGATGCTATACCAATGGTCCGCTGAGACTCGCGGCCGCCTATTCGGAGTACAACGACCGGGCGCTGAACCTAGCGAACGAACTCGGACGCACGTCTTTTGAGGGCGTCCGTTTGCCGGCGGGCGCGGTCTTCGTCGCCGACAGCATGAAGAATGCGGGCATCGGCAGCTTCCAGATCGGGCACGTGCAGCTGCATGCGCTCGTCACGCAGGTGCGAATCGAGAGCTGCGGCCGGCGCGACACCGACCGGCCCCTCGGCGGCGGGGCAAACTTTCGGCTCACGGTAGTCGACGAGATCGATGCGGGCATCTGGACCACGACGTTCGCCGGCAAGCGCTGGACGCAATTGACCGTCGCAAATCTCTATGCCCTATCGAAAAGTACCCCGCTTTTATGTCGATGCGACGGACAAACAAGCGTCAGCTGACGCGAATGCCGTCACATTCGGCATCGCCGCCTCATCATCGAATCGGCAGACCATCATCCTTGCGAGTGTCCATCACCTCTTTTGAGGACTAGAAGACCGGCGCTCCTGGGGGCGATGCTACAACCGACACAGCGCTGTCGACAGATCGCGTTGGCGGCTTCCTATCGAACCGCCACGCTCAAACCCTCTCGGTTCCGAATCCGCGACGCCAAGTGACAGATGCCCGGTACCAGGCTATTTGATGCTCTCGCGGAACCAGCGCGGATGGTGCTTCCTCGCCCAGCCTAATGTCACGGTGCCGCGCGTCATCGCGCGGATGGAACCCTTGACCCACAGCGCCGCATAGATATGCACAATGATCCCGACGATCAAAACGAACGCTGTGGCCGCGTGAATCACAGCCGCTAGCCGAATCAGCGTGATCGGGAAGTAAAACGAGAAATAGCGCCGCCAGATCACGATCCCGCTCAGCAGCAGCAAAATCATGCATGCGACCATCACAAAGAAAAGCAGCTTCTGTCCGGCGTTGTAGCGGCCGATCTCGGGCAGCTTGTCTTCGCGCTTGGTGAGCACATCGTCGATCTGCTTGAGCCACTGGATGTCGCTGCTGTCGAGCACGTTGTGATGCCAAAAGCGCAGCGCAACAATCAGGAACGACACGAACATCACGACGCCGACGAACGGGTGCAGGATGCGCGTCCACTGACCGCCGCCGAAGATCGCTGTGAGCCAGAACATCGATGGATGGAACAACGCGAGCCCAGACAACGCAAGCAGGAGGAATGTGATCGCAGTTATCCAGTGATTGGTGCGCTCGTTCACGGTGTAACGCACGATCAGGTTCGCGTCTGCCACGTTTTCTTCAGGTTTCATCGGAATGCTCCTTCACGCGACGCGCCTCATCGCGGGCGTCGCGCTCCTCTTCTTCGCTGACCTCGTTCGGACCGACGCGAGTGTAGTGGCAGAAGCCCGAGAGCGCCGCCAGCGCCATCACACCCAACGCGAGCGGCTTCGTGACGCCCTTCCACAAACTCACCAGCGGACTGATGTGCGGATCGTCGGGCAGGCCGTGATACAGCGAGGGCTTGTCGGCGTGATGCAGCACATACATCACATGCGTGCCGCCGACACCCGGAGGATCGTAAAGTCCGGCGTTCTGGAACCCGCGCTCTTTCAGATCGTCGATACGCTCCGCCGCGTGCTGCTTCATGTCCTCCTTGGTACCGAACACGATCGCGCCTGTCGGGCACGTCTTCACGCACGCCGGCTCCTGGCCGACCGCGACGCGGTCCGAGCATAGCGTGCATTTGTACGCACGATGGTCTCGCTTCGAAATGCGCGGAATGTTGAATGGACAACCGGTCACGCAATAGCCGCAGCCGATGCAGTTTTCCTCATGGAAATCGACAATGCCGTTCGTGTACTGGACGATCGCGCCCGGCGCCGGGCAGGCTTTCAGGCAACCCGGATCCTCGCAGTGCATGCAGCCGTCCTTGCGGATCAACCATTCGAGGTTGCCATCCGGATTCTCGTATTCTGCGAAGCGCATTACCGTCCACGAGTGCTCCGTGAGGTCGGGCGGGTTGTCGTAGACGCCAACATTGGTGCCGACTTCGTCGCGCAGGTCGTTCCATTCCATGCACGCGGTCTGGCACGCCTTGCAGCCGATGCACTTGGTGACGTCTATCAGCTTCGCCACGCCCTCTGTGACCGGCGGCTCGCGTACCGACGGGGGCTGCACCGTGGTGGCCGACTGGCGCCTGATATCAAGCGATTGCAGTGGCATGGCGTTCTCCCTTCGCTTGATCAGGCTTTCTCGACTTTCACGAGGAAGGACTTGAATTCCGGCGTCTGCGTGTTACCGTCGCCGACCACGGGGGTGAGCGTGTTGATCAGATAGCCTGGCTTCGCCAGGCCCTTGAAACCCCAATGCAATGGGATGCCGACCGTCTGCACCTTCTTGCCGTCAATCATCAGAGGTTTGATGCGTTTGGTGACCACCGCAACCGCAACGATGTGCCCGCGATTGGACGACACCTTCACACGGTCGCCGGCCGCCACGCCGATCTCGTGCGCGAGATCCTCGCCGATTTCGACGAACTGCTCCGGCTGAATGATCGCGTTCAGCCGCACGTGCTTCGTCCAGTAGTGAAAATGCTCGGTGAGCCGATAGGTGGTCGCCGTGTGCGGGAAGTCCGCCGCCTTGCCGAACGCCGCGCGGTCGTCAGGAAACACGCGCGCTGCCGGGTTGCTCGTCACCTGCGCGTTCTGCGGATGCAGCGGGTTGTAGCCGAGCGGGGTCTCGAACGGCTCGTAGTGCTCAGGGAATGGTCCTTCGGCCATCGCGTCGCGCGCAAAGAAACGGGCGACGCCCTCGGGGTTCATGATGAACGGTCCCATGCCGCTTTCGGGCGGCTCGTCCGCCTTGTAGTCCGGTACGTCCACGCCGCCCCACGTCTTGCCGTTCCACGCGATCAGCTTGCGCGACGGGTCGAACGGCTTGCCGTTCACGTCGCACGAAGCGCGGTTGTACAGGATCCGCCGGTTCGCCGGCCACGCCCACGCCCAGCCAAGCGACTGGCCGATGCCGGTCGGGTCCGAATTGTCACGCCGCGCCATCTGGTTGCCGGCCTGCGTCCATGATCCGCAGAAGATCCAGCAGCCGCTCGCCGTGCTGCCGTCGTCCTTCATTTGCGCGAAGCTCGAAAGTTGCTCGCCCCGCTTCACCAGTACCTTGGTTGGATCCTTGGGGTCGGGCAGGTCGGCGAGCGCCCGGCCGTTGAATTCCATCGCCATTTCGTCCGGCGTCGGATCCAACGGATTCGCATAGGGCCAGTTGAGGTTGACGATCGCGTCCGGGAATTTGCCGCCCTGGTCCTTGTACAGCGTGCGGATCCGCGCAAACAGGCTTCCCATGATCTCCAGGTCGCTCTTCGCTTCGCCGGGCGGATCGGCGCCCTGCCAGTGCCATTGGAGCACGCGTCCCGAGTTGACGAGCGAGCCCCGCTCTTCGGCAAAGCAGGTCGTCGGCAAACGGAACACTTCAGTCTGGATCGTGGACGCGTCGACGTCGTTGAACTCACCATGGTTCTTCCAGAACTCGGAGGTTTCGGTCGCGAGCGGGTCCATGATCACGAGCCACTTCAGCCTGGAAAACGCCGTGGTCATCTTCGCCTTGTGGGGCGCGGCGGCAAGCGGGTTGAAGCCCTGCGCGATGTAGCCATTCATCTTGCCCTGATTCATTAGCTCGAACACCTGCAACATGTCGTACGACTTGTCGAGCTTGGGCAGATAGTCGAAGCCCCAGTTATTCTCGGCGGTCGCCGCATCGCCCCACCACGATTTCATCAGACTAACGAAGAAGCTTCGATAGTTTTTCCAGTAGCTCAGCTGGTTCGGCCGCAACGGCTGGGCTGCGCGCTTCGTGATGTAGCCCTCGTAGTCCTGTTCGGCCTGCGCCGGCAGCGTCATGTAGCCCGTCAGCAGGTTCGACAACAGGCCGAGATCGGTCAGCCCCTGGATATTCGAGTGGCCGCGCAGTGCGTTCATGCCACCACCCGAGACGCCGATATTGCCGAGCAGCAGTTGCACCATCGCGCCGGTGCGGATCATCTGCGAACCAATCGAGTGCTGGGTCCAGCCGAGCGCGTACATGATGGTGGCGGCCCGCGTCGGCGATGCGGTCGAGGCGAGCATCTCGCACACCTTCAGGAACTTGTCCTTCGGCGTGCCGCAGGTCTTCTCGACCATCTCCGGCGTATAACGCGAGTAATGCTGCTTCAGCAGGTTGTACACGCAGCGCGGATGCGCAAGCGTCGGATCGACCTTCACGAAGCCGTCGTCGCCACGCTCGTAGTCCCACGTCGACTTGTCCGGATACGTGTGCTTCTCGGCGTTGTAGCCGGAATAGAGGCCATCGTTGAACGCAAAGTCTTCGCGCACGATGAACGGGAAGTCCGTGTAGTTCTTCACGTACTCGTGCTGGATCTTGTCGTTCGTGAGCAGGTAATGGATGATTCCGCCGAGGAAAATGATGTCCGTGCCAGTGCGAATCGGCGCGTAATAGTCAGCGACGGATGCGGTACGCGTAAAGCGCGGATCGACCACGATCAGGCGCGCCTTGCGGTGGGCCTTCGCTTCGGTGACCCATTTGAAGCCGCACGGGTGTGCCTCGGCGGCATTGCCGCCCATCACCAGGATAACGTCCGCGTTCTTGATGTCGACCCAATGGTTCGTCATCGCTCCACGGCCAAACGTCGGGGCAAGACCTGCCACCGTCGGGCCGTGTCAGACACGCGCCTGGTTGTCGAACGCAAGCATCCCCAGACTGCGGGCCACCTTGTGCGTCAGATACCCTGATTCGTTGCTGCTCGCCGACGCGGCCAGCATGCCCGTCGTCAGCCAGCGGTTGACCTTCTTGCCGTCGTCCGTCGTTTCGACGAAGTTCGCGTCCCGGTCTTCCTTCATCAGCTTCGCGATGCGGCCGAGCGCGTCATCCCACGAGATGCGTTGCCACTGGTCGGAACCAGCCGCGCGATACTCCGGATGCGTCAGACGGCTCGGGCTGTGAATGAAGTCGATCAGGCTCGCGCCCTTCGGGCACAGCGTGCCGCGATTGACAGGATGGTCGGGGTCGCCTTCGATGTGGATGATGCTGGCTTTGGCGTTCTTCGCGCCATCGCCGAGGCTGTACATCAGGACGCCGCAACCGACTGAACAATACGGACACGTATTGCGGGTTTCAGTGGTACGCGCCAGCTTGTACTGACGGACTTCCGCGATCGCCCGGTCCGGCGAGAAACCCATCAGCGCGAGACTCGATCCGGCAAGCGATGTGGCAGTGACCGTCAGGAACTGGCGCCTCGTCAAGTTGACCATGGTGACCCTCGGACGTAGACGTTGCACCTCGATTACCAGTATAGATAGCGTTTTGTAAAAATTCCGTCAGGGCGTCAGCGGAAAAACCCTCACATGCTGCACGTCGGTGGCCCCGGTGACGTGCGGTTGGCGCACGCGGTCGCGTATGTGCTCACTGAGGATCCCGAAACTGTGGCTTTAGTGCGCGGACAGCAGAACAGCCGCGCGGCTCGAGCCCGTCTGCGCCGCAATGTCCTGTGGCGTCATAAGGCGGTTATCGCGCAGCGCCGGATTGGCGCCGCGAGCGAGCAGGAACCTGATCGTGTCCGCACGGTTGTAGCCGGCGGCCGCACATCAGCGCGGTCAGGTTTGTTCTTGTACACGCGGTTCACGTCGACACCGCCATCCAGCAACAGCTGAACCACCGCCGTGTTCCCCTGGCCCGCCGCATACTCCATCGCGGTCTTGCCGACGCGGTCGATGGCCGCCGGATCGGCGCCATGCGCCAGCAGCAACCCGACAATCTCGACGTAACCGCCGTAGGCGGCCGCCATCAGTGGAGTGATGCCCGGCACATCCGCTTGACCGACATTCGCGCCATGCTCGACCAATGTGCGCATCATGCCACCGCCGCGCCGGTGGCCAGTGCAGCGCGCACCGCCCCTTCGTCGCCACTCCAGGCAGCCGCAACCAATTGCTGGTTGAGCCTCGCGTCCTCGGCCACCCCGCTAACCGACGGCCCGGTTCCGAACGCGGCAACAAACAATGCGGCACTTGCTATAAATCTGGCAGTCCTTTTCATTCTCGCCCCGGAGCGTACTGCGTCCGCCGCATGGCGACGGGTACAAGGCCGCCAACGCTACTGGAGGTTGGCGATATAGGTACTCAGGTTCTTGATGTCCTCGTCGGACATGCCTTTCGTCACACTCGTCATATTGCCTGCATCGTTGGTGCGCCTGCGCTCGCGGAAATCCTGCAACTGCTTGAGGATGTACTCGTAGCGTTGTCCGTCGACCCGCGGATGTCATTTTGGCCAGAGAAACCGCCTGGTATTGTTACGTTGTTGGCGGGTTGAGGGAGAAGCGGCGACATTCGCGGACATGAAACGGACAACTTTGCCGCAGCGCGCGCCAGCCACCGACACCATTTCCTACGCCGGCTACCGGTTTCCGCCCGATGTGATCAGCTACGCGGTGTGGCTGTACTACCGTTTCCCGCTGAGCCTGCGCATGGTCGAAGAACTGCTGGCCGCGCGTGGCATCGATCTGACCTACGAGACAGTGCGACGCTGGTCGGTAAAGTTCGGGCTGAGCCGTTTCGCTTCGGTCCATGATCAGGTGGGCAACCTGTTCATGCATTGCGGTTACCACACCGACGCAAAACAGAAGCGGGCGCTTCGCACCCTCGCCTTCGAGGCGTGGGAAAGCGTGACGGGCGCTCCGATGCTGGAGCGACTCGCCGCTTAAATTGGGCATACTTACATACGGCGTGTTCGACCGCGTGCCGTTCGACAACTTAACAATACCCCAGCCGGATCAGACGTGTGAGCTCCGCCCTGGCGGCGGCGCCCGAGGTCCAGACATTCATCGGCCTGCGATGGCCCCGCGATATGCGCTCTTCTCCGTACGTCCGCCAACTCGAGGAATCAGAGTCCGTCCGTCGTCAGTCCGTCCGGATGGGTGGCCTCAATGATCAGTCGCCCCTCCGCAAAGGCGGCCTTTTCGGCTGCCTCGGCGCTCAAGTAGTCTGCCAAAGGGCGCGAGAAGTTCACTCTCTGTCCGAGCGCGCGCAAGTCCGCCTCAAGGCGAGCAACATACCCAGCGTAGCCGTAGGGAACGCCGGTCGGATGCGGCGAGTATTGGGCTACGGCCAGCACACGAATCACAAACCCGTCCCCGCGCTCGAATTCCTCTTTACCTTCTGACATAGCCACCTCCCGAATCTCTGTTGGTGTGTTTAGTGTTTAAACGAATCCGATCGCGATAGTCTGCAACTCGACCAATGCGCGCCGCCCTGGTTTGTCACTCGCGCTCGCGTGAATTCCGTTACATGCATGGAGGACACATCGTTCATGAAAGTACAGCGACCGCGAGATAGTCCCCCGGTCGCAGTGAGAGGTCATTTCTTCAGCAGGGCGAGCAAAGCTTGCTCGAGGCTCACGAGTCTCGAGTTGGTGAGTTCGGCGTGCAGCTTCATCGCTAGAATCAGAGACTGGACGTTGACGTCCTCGCTTTTCGAAGCGAGGTCATCAAATCTGGCAAACGGGTCGGTGGTGGTGTCGGTGTTCATGGCTGTGCCTTGTGGAGTGGGTGGGGGGACTGAAAAATCTATTCCGCTCCCGATCGCGGAGCGTTACATAACGTCGTCTTTTCGCCTTGGCCGGCGTCGCCCGGGCGCGCGCTCATAGCACCGCCGGCCTGCTCGATACACAATGAGCACGGAGATCTGACTTTCCTTTTTAGCCTCGAATGCCTGTCAGGTCTGTTCCAGCGCCGAGCGTTGTTCGCCGGTAAGCGTCGCCGACTCGTCGGTGACGCGCGCATTCAGCGGGGGAATCACCGCCGCCGCGCTCGCAACAGACAACCAGACGCAACGCGCCTCCGTGCCCTGGCCTAACTGATCCGCAAGCGCGTCTGGGTGAAATCTGCCTTTTTAGGCAGTGTCAACGACAGCACGCCGTCCTGATACGACGCTGTAGCCGAGGCTTCGTCGATCTCGCTCGCCAGCGAAAACGATCGGCTGATCACCCCCGAATAGCGCTCACGTCGAATCACGCGCTCGCCCTCCTTCAACTCATTGTTGCGCTCCACTTTGGCGTTGATCGACACGATGCTACCGTCGATCTTCACGTCGATGTCATTTTTCTCGACGCCCGGCAGTTCGGCTTTGACCGTGTAGGCAGTGTCGCTTTCAGCCACATCGATCTTCATGTCTGATAGCGGAGCATCGTTACCGCTTGCGGCGCCGCGCATCGGGAGAAACAATCCATGAAACAGTTCGGACATCGGCTCCATCGTGAAAGGGTCATAACGTGTTAAGTTGCTCATAGTATTCGCTCCTCAGGTCGTCCATGATCGCCATGGATTTGATCCTATGACAAAACTCTAGGCTCGCGTACGGCGTGTCCATTGACGTGTATCAAGTAATTCGAGTAACCGCCGGGCGCGTAAAGCGCTGACCTCAGACATGAGCACGCCAATGGGCCGGATGCAGATGCATGTGCTCCCGGCGGTCGCGGAACTCGAAAGGGAGCTTATCCGGGAGCGTGTCCGCTCCGGCCTGGCCAATGCGCGCGCCAGAAGGAAGCGGCTTGGCAGGCCCAACGCGATACCACGCCTGGTGAACAAAGGCTTATCCCTGATCAGGCAGGGAATGACCTACCAGGAGGTCGCCGAACAATCGGGGGTGAGCATCCACGCTACTGAGCGCCGAGGCCATGGCGGCGGAGCTTGTCGCTAATCCTGATCACGTCGTAGTGGTGAGCAAAACGGAATCTGGGCGGTGCTCAGGGCGCCGGGTGATACGCAGCTTGACTGAGGTCAACGGCCATGCAAGTCAGTATGACTCTAGGGCTACGCTGAAAAAGGTCAACGGCATTGGGCGTTCAATCGTTAGATGTGCATGAAACAACAGACCCTTGCGATGGCGGCCGATCAAGGCGCAGGATTTGAACAGTACCGTCGGCCAACCAAACGCGATGTGTTCCTTGAGACGATGGAGCAGATCGTGCCGTGGGCGCAACTGTGCGAGGTTGTCGAGCCGTACTATCCGAAGGGTCAAGGCGGTCGCCCGCCAGTGGGTCTGGAGCGCATGCTGCGCATGCACTTTGTGCAGCGCTGGTTCAACCTGGCCGACGAAGCCTGCGAGGAAGCGCTGCTGGATAGCACCGCATTGCGGCGATTCGTCGGGGTTGACCTGGGGCGCGAGCGCGTTCCTGATGGTACGACGCTCTTGAAGTTCCGGCGGCTGCTGGAGCGCAACAAGCTTGGCGAGCAATTGTTCGCCAGGGTCGGCGAGGTACTGCAAGGGCGTGGCCTGAAGGTTGGCACCGGCACCATCGTGGATGCCACCATCATCGGTGCACCCAGTTCCACGAAGAACGCGGACAAGGCGCGAGACCCCGAAATGCATCAGACGAGGAAGGGGCAGCAGCGGTACTTCGGGATGAAGTTGCACATCGGTGTGGATAGCCAGACGGGTCTGGCACACACAGCGCGGTAGTGACGGCGGCGAACGTGCTGCCTATGCGAGCCAGAAGGAACTCATCGCCAGCAAGGCGCCGAAAGCGAAGGACTTCACCAACCAGCGTGTGCGCAATCGCAGTGGTGAAGGCGATGAAACCAGGCGCTCGAAAAACCGCAACAAGTCGAAGATTCGTGCCCGGGTCGAACACGTCTTTGCGGTGCTCAAGCGGCTGTGGGGCTTCGGCAAGGTGCGTTATCGCGGCCTCGCGAAGAACGTCACGCGCGCCTTTACTGCACTCGCGTTGGCCAACATCTACATGAGCCGCACGCGGCTGATGGCACAGGTGCGTTCATAAGCAGCCAAAGTGGGTCGAGAGACCCGCTTGCAAGGCCCTTCAGGGGCAGAAAATCGAACCATTCGCGTCGCTGATCTCGCGTTCCGAAATTCAGCATCAAGCTGTCGGCGAAAACGATGGCTTCTTCAGCGTAGGCCTAGTGTCATGAGTTAAAAATTCATTGAATGATGCCAATCACGTACTAAAGTGTTCTGTGTAGGCGCGCTCGTGCTGAGCGCATCGGAGCGCGAAGACCTGCAAGCGCTGACGATGCAACGCAAGACCGCGCAGGCCCTGGCATTACGGGCGCGCATCGTGTTGGCCTGTGCCGATGGCATGGACAACAAGACAGTCGCGGCGAAACAGCGGGTCACGCAGCAAACGGTTTCGAAGTGGCGGGCACGGTTCGTGATCCATCGCCTGGACGGACTGCTCGATGCGTCACGACCCGGCGCGCCGAGGACGATTGATGACGCGCGGGTCGATGCGGCCATCGCGAAGACGCTCGAGTCCGTTCCCGTTGGCGCGACGCACTGGAAGCACGCGCACGATGGCACGCGAGATGAAACTGTCACAGACCGCGGTTACGCGGATCTGGCGTGCTTTTGGTTTGCAGCCGCATCGGCAGGAAACGTTCAAGCTCTCCAGCGATCCGATGTTCGTCGACAAGGTGCGAGATATCGTCGGGCTTTACCTGGGTCCGCCGCTCAAGGCCATGGTGCTGTGCGTGGACGAGAAGAGCCAGATTCAGGCGCTCGATCGCACGCAACCCATGCTGCCGTTGGCACCCGGCATCGCTGAGCGACGCACCCACGATTACATGCGCCACGGCACGACCACCCTGTTCGCAGCGCTGGACATCGCTACTGGGGAAGTGATCGGCGAGGTACATCGGCGCCATCGCAGCAGCGAATTCTTGCGTTTTCTGCGCACCATCGAAGCCAGCGTGCCGTCTTACCTGGATGTGCATCTGGTGATGGACAACCATGGCACGCACAAAACGCCCGCGATCAAAGCCTGGTTCGCTCGTTATCCCCGCTTCCATGTTCATTTCACGCCCACCTCGGCGTCGTGGCTTAACCAGGTCGAACGATGGTTCGCTGCGCTCACTGAAAAATACCTTCGACGCGGTACGCATCGGTCGACACGTCAACTCGAAGACGCGATTCGTCATTACCTGGACGTCTATAACGCTAATCCCCAACCGTTTGTCTGGAGCAAGTCGGCTGATGAGATCCTGGCCAACCTCGAACGGTTTTGCGTGCGGGTCCGGAAGGCTGCGGCAGGAGCACCATGAATATCAACACCGATGCAATTGATGAAGTCGCCCTGGCCCTTCTGTATCTGACACTGCATGACCGATACCGCGCATGGAAGGGCTTCGACTGGGACGTGCTGAACCGACTCCATGAACGCGGTTTCATCGAAGACCCAGTCAACAAAACGAAGTCCGTGATCTTCACTGAGGAAGGGCTGCGCGAGTCCGAGCGGCTTTTTAATCAGCACTTCGTCTTTCCGGAAAGAACCGGGAATTGATTCAACGAACTGCTAACTCAGGACACTAGAATTGAACCTTCACGAAGACGGCGCCTCAAGCCACGATCAGGTGCCCGATCGTCATGTTCCTGGAGACGCGACTAATCGCTTGTACCGGCTCGGATGTCTGGACGCGGCCTCCTCAACTCACGCCGACGATGGCCTGGCATGGTGCCAGATCGGCAAGCGTTTTGCCGTCCTCAACCGTGATGACGCCTTCCTTGCCGACCTTGTCCATCGCCTCGGCAATGCGGTCGCCGATGGACGCATCACCGTTTGCCGAGATCGTCCCCACCTGCGCGATCTCCTTGCTGGTGGTGGTCGGCCGACTGATCTTCTTCAGCTCCTCGACCGCGGCGACCACGGCCTTGTCGATGCCGCGCTTCAGGTCGAGCGGATTCCGCCCGGCGACCACATACTTCAACCCTTCTCGGACAATCGCTTGCGCGAGAATGGTAGCGTTGGTGGTGCCATCGCCAGCCTCGTCGCTCGTTCTCGACGCGACTTCCTTGAGCAGCTGTGCGCCGATGTTCTGCAGCCTGTCGTTCAGTTCGATTTCCTTCGCGACCGACACACCGTCTTTCGTGACGGTCGGGCTACCGTAGCTGCGCTCGAGTACAACGTTGCGCCCTTTGGCCCCAGCGTCACCTTCACCGCGTTGGCAAGAATGTTCACGCCTTCAACGAGCTCGGTGCGGGCTGCGTCACCGTAAATGACATTCTTGGCTGCCATGGGCAGACTCCCCTACAAGTTACAAGGGGCGGTGTGAAGCCGCCCGCGGTACTGCTCGTCGTTATTGCGCTACCTGCACCTCGATGCGTCGCGGCTGCGCCTGTTCGATGCGTGGAATGCGTAGCGTCAGAACGCCGTCTTTCAAGCTTGCTTCGATCTTCGAGCCATCCAGTTCGCGACTCAATCTAAAGGCTCGGCGGTAGCGCGGCTCACCAATTTCGGCGTGAAGCAGTTGCAGACCTTCCGGCACCGCGACGGCAGCCTCTGCTTCAATCAGCAGGTGTTCACCTTCCATCTTGATTGCGAGGCGGTCCTTCGAGGCGCCCGGCAGGTCGGCGATGATGGTAATTCCCGTCTCATCTTCGACGATGTCTACGGGCGGGATCAACGCCGCGGCCGTGCTCCTGGCCGACACGTTTTGCGGTTCACGCGTGGCAACCTGGGTTTCTTCGCTCATGGCAGTCTCCTTTTACTGGACCTGAATCAGGCGAGGCTTTGACGACTCGCGCTTCATCACGGTGACGCGCAGACAACCGTCCGCATATTTTGCCTCGACGCGAGCCGGGTCCGCATCGTCAGGCAGGCTGAGGACGCGGCGAAACTTGCCGGAAAACCGTTCGTCCGCGTAGACGATTTTGCGCTCGGCGGCGTCCGCAACGGCGGCCGGCCTTTCGCCGCTTAGGATAAGCAGGCCCTTGTCGATGGACACCTGCAGCGCCTGCGGGTCGACGCCTGCTAGAAATGCGACCACTTCGATGGCGTCCACCGTACTCCCCATGTTGATTGGGGGAAATGTACCCCGAGCGCCGGCACGGATGCCGGACGCCACGCCAAAGTTTCGAACGACGGCGTCCATCTGCTCCTGGAGGAGCCGCTCGAAGTCCGGAAATACGTCGGAAGAAAATCTCGTGAATGAACCCTTCATGACTGGATCTCCTTTCATCTATCACCTGGCAGGCGAGTGCGGCCCTCGGCAACTTCGCCGGAAGGCGACCAAGGGCAGTCACTCGAACCTCACGTTGGGCGGGAAGGGGTGTGGCCGGCCTATATAATTTATAGACGGGAGTGGGCAAAAAAAATACAAGAGATCGGATTGTTGAACGCGCTCGCCACAACGGAGCTGAGGCGGGCAAAGCGCCTTGCACTCAATTCCAGGATCAGGAACAAGCGGGTCTGCCCGCTCCGCTTCGGTTCCGGCCATTTTTCTCGCACGCCTCCAGACAAAAAAAGCCGGCGCTTGGCCGGCTTCTGCTGACTGCTCTTCAGCAGTCTCGCGACTGACGCTTATCAGACGCGCTCCCGTGGTTTGAGGCGCATTGGGCGTTTAAAATTTATGCTCGGCGCCGTCATTTTGAGCTTCGGCTTGCTTGCGCTTGCCATGCTCAACTTGCTGTGCGCGCCGTTGGATCGCTGCCTGGCCTCGACGCGGTTGTTCCCGGATTGATGTCGGTTCGTTACGAACCCGGTAGTACTGCAAAGATGACCGCACCGCCGCGCGGCTATTCGCCGTATTGCAAGTTTGACTCGGGAAACGCGACTACGTTCAGAAAATAGTTGTAAAAGCGGGCCGCAACCGACGACGACTCGTCGATTGGGCGGACTATCATCAGTTACCGTTTGCCATTTCGTGCGCGGCAGCGAGCGCGAGGAACGCAGATCCCGACATATGCCGTACTTTCGCCGTGGTATCGATCTGCTGGACCGGCTCCCGGATAGGGTGATGTTCAGTTGCATCCACACCGAGCAATGACAATGGGCGCAGCCATTGCTGGCTCTGAGCATGATCGAACACCGGAAGCCAATCCTGCCGGCAAAGCGCGATGCCCTGCATAAAGCGGTGTGCCCGCATCTCGCCTTCGATGTATTCACAGGGGTCATTCGGATAGGCGTAAATCGGGAAACGATGCCGATGCCGGCAGTTTTGCGGCGCGTAATTCGGAGGTGCTTCCTTTGTGACACCCGCCGTGTGTAGTTTGCCGATTCAATTCCCTGAATCCGTTTCCTTCCATTTCTGGCGCAGGCGGGCGGCGCGCATCGACCACGCAACTGTTGGCCATTGCATCGTCCGCAGCCGCCTCAACCAGTCGCGTTCTCCAGCCGAGCGCTGCCGCTGCGTAACTCAGCGCGGCGATCACATGGCCGCAATGGTGCTGGCAGTAGCGCCGGGTATGCTGTATTTCCACGCCTCGCGCCAGTGGATCGAGCTTATGCCGACCAGAACACCACTCACAGTCCGGGAATGCCTCGGCCCCTCGGGCATCCACCACTGCAGCGCGATGTCCAAGGAAATAGTCCTGACTCAGATAGTGGTAGACCGCACCGGACAAGACAGGCAGGGCCGGATACAGAAGATAGCCCTCGGTCCGGTGCAGATTGCCGCTCGGAGCGGTTGCAGCGCAGCGCCCACCGCTGGGCGCCATAGGATTTCCACGCCGACAGGCCAAGCGAGAGTTCGAACAAGATTGCCAGATTTGGAAAGATCGAATCTGTGCTTGGGCGGCAGGGCGGCGCAGTGCAGCTCGTTGTAGCGCGTCGCCAGTGTGTCCGCAGCTAACGGCAGGCCAATGCGCGGTATGGCGTGGAACACCCGGAACGGATCCGGCGGGGTTGTCCTGCCGGGTCCCCCGGGCTGGGAGCGCAGCAGTTGACGCCGTGCTTGCTGCGTTCGTGATATTCAAGAAACTCACGCTTTAAGCGGCGGATGCTCCCGTCGGACCAGGAATAGCCGTCACTGCGCCGGTACAAAACCAGATGGTCCGACGTTGCTGCGTGGTCGTCATCACTTCACAGAACCAGGTGCGCTTCGGCCAGCTGCTATTGCCTTCGGCGCCACCAGTGTGGCGCCTGGCACTCGGTTGTTTACACGAAAACCAAGAGGCGTTTCCAGCGTTCTAGTCGCGCTTTAGGTGTCTTCGAAGTTATTCGGGGCCGCCGACTTCAAAAACTCGTGGCCATCCCAGGTTAGCCGCCAGTCGCTGCCCATTGAGCGCACCAGATTTGCGTCCGCCAGCAGGTTCAACTGATACCCCACGCCTCGGTTTGAAACGTCGAACGCGTTCTTGAGCGCCGCTTCAATGTCAAATTCGCTAAGATGCGAGGACTTGTTTTCCTCGAGGGTCTTCAATATCGCGAGTGCCAGATTCATATCGCGTTTCACGATCTCCTCCTGTCGTGGATGGCGTAACTCATCGAGATGGCGCCAAGGGGGTACAACGCCCGCGCAAGCATCCCGGGTGCGGCGTGGTCACACCTCTTTGCGCTTTCGCGCAGTTCCGTGGGAGGCGCGGCACAACGCGACCGGTGTGGGTCCACGATCGACGTTCTTCAGGCGAAATCCCCGTGCGGGTCGTCCGGCATCGTATGTTTGATTGTCTTTTCGTGCTCGTCGCGAGCGGCTTCACGCAGTGACAGGAACGCATCCCCGGCTAGCTTTGGCTCCGACCTTGAGATCGGCTCTGTCCGCGGCACGAAAAAGGGTACATCAATAGACTGTGTTTCGTTGTCTTCCGAAATGAATCTCCGGGTGATGCTCATATGTCCTCCATCAAGTGTCCCGCGTCAGCATCTGGCGGGGTCTGGGTGCTTGCGGCCTGGACGGGCTCCCGCCTGCACTTGCGTACCTGTCCGTGAACGTGGGATTGCGCTTCCGCGGCTGGATCGTCGATCAGCAATCCGAATACAATGTCAACGCGCAACCGCCGATTCATCCCTCACGCCAATCGATCCGTTCACGAAAAAACCAGCCGATCAAGGTTCATGGACCACCGACTCGCCTTCAGGGTGTGAGGTGGCGGCCCTATTAGGCTCGTGCCACGATCCGAATGCGCTGGGTGATTCTCGACACCAGTCGCGTGCGCCATCCGGGAATCACCGCCTGGGTTCCCACATACCCTCGGTTTCCATCGCAGCATGCCGCTCTTTGCAGGCCTCAATCGGTTCCATGGTCTCGTCAATGGAAGCTGCCGCGCGTTCTGTGGCGCTTTCGGTTCTTCGACGGCGGCGCCGGGTCCTCCGTCGTCGTTGCCCGGAGGCTCCAGCATGTCTCGAAGCGTGGCCCCCAACCCCGTGGTCTCCCACGGCGCGCCCTGCTGCTTTTTCCTCTTTATGTGGTGCCTGACTTCAGCGTTCTGTTCCGGACTCAAGGGAAGACCGCGAAAGGTGCTTTGGGGGCAGCGTCGCCCATAATACTGCTCCGGGATTTGTCTCACTTTGAGTGTAGCCCTGTTGTGGTCAAAGGGCCTCAACTATCGGACTACGCATCGACTGATCCGTCCATTCGCATCAATTCGCCCAGCGAGCGGACGTTACCATCGGCCCAGATTTACGCCCGGGGCGCTTTGAACAATCGCCGCTGATTGCGGCCCGGCTGGCGGCGTCGCGCAAACGATACCCGGGCGCGACGACGTCACGCGATGACATGGTTGAGCATAACCGCGTTACGCAGAAGGGACGTACTCCGAACATGGCTTTGCATCCTTCGTGGCACCTGCAGGCGGCCTCGGCCCCTCACGGTCGCGCGCGAAACCAATGCAAATTGCGATCGGTCATAAAGGATGGCAGGAGCTACGACAAAACAGTCCGGGCAGTTTGCCATTGAGCACGCGCGCAAAAGCTTTACGCTGGTTGTTCCCGGGAGCGACCGGATCGGACCTGAATGAGAGCATGGCGCTCAACTTTCCAATCAGCTCCCGCTACCAGGCATTCAGGCACAACGTACGATTCGCCCTTGTGTAAGCGCGGTCGTCCCGCCGACCTCGAGAATGACCGACATCATGGCGCCGCCGAAAAGGAGCGGACACTCTTGCCTGCCAGATTCTCCAAACGCATCTCCGCCGGGAGGTCATTATGGGATCCGAGCGTACCGGGAAACTGCAGGCGGCGGTTCAAACTGCCGGGCAGGCGGTCAGCTATGTTTGGGTGGTTACCCACCGGGACTTTACCTCCGGCGAACTCAGGAGATCGATTGTTGCGAGGAGAATTTCGCGACAGCGGACGCCGCAAAAGATGCGGGCAACGCGCGCCTGAAGGCGACGGCAGAAGAAAAAGAGGCCGACCTATTGATTGGGCCGTCTTGCGGCGGTACCGGAACCGGAGGTCTTCATGCGACGAACAGTCGAATATCGCGGATTCGAAATTCACGTTGATTTGCTGTCCGCATCGGAGGACATGTTCGACGTCTGGTTTCGTATCGAAGGACCCATCAAGCCTCCTGGCATAGCAGCGCTCGGTGAGCGCCTCAAAATCCGGGGCGGCCCGTTTTCCCGTCGCCGGGCCTATTTCGTTGCGGAGATCGCCGGCAAGGCCGCTATCGATGTAATCCTTGGCCCAGAGGAATAGACCAAAACTCCCGGTACGTTGAACGTTGCAATGAGGGCCCGGCACGCTCCACATTCATCACACTGTCTGCAGTGTATGAACTGGAGAATCGATTTGGGATGGAATCCTCCTGCTCCCCAGCTTCCGCGCGGGTTCTCGCAGGTACATGACACCCGTCGCGTCGCGACGGGCGTTACAACTTAAATCCGAACGTGCGATGTGTCGCCTTGTCTCTACTGTAGAGGCCGCGGTTATCGCCGATTGGCGGACCGATCTGTCTCATAGCGGGAGAACAGAATGACTGATGACCTGGTGAATGCAGAGGATCTGGCAGAACGTAAGAAACAAAGAGAATCAGCGGCGACTGCGACCGATGACGGCATGCCTGTCGGACCGGAAAACAAGGCGGCAGACGTTGAGCAGATTCAGTACCTAACGCCGAAGAAATGGGCGAAAAGCACAAGGAAGTGGCCAGGAGTAGCGGGTGCCGCTATGCAATCGGGACGGCCGTTGAGCGCGAGGCACAAGGCTGATCTGCCTTGAGATTGCGGAATTGGGGGCAGCGAAGCACCGGTTTTCTATTTCATGGATACCTAATAATTTTTATTCTAAATCCCCGATCGTGCGGCGCTTCCGGACTACGGCCTCCAACTGCGGCAAAAGGAGCGTGCGAAACAAGGTTCGGCGAACGAGAATGTGCGCTGCTATTTCTCTGGTTACCTAAAATATAAACATGGTTCTGACCTCAAAGGAGGCCGCCATGAGTCAATCAATGATCAGTTTAGTAGTCGGGGTCGTGGTGCTGCTATGCGTCGCGATATTCGCAGCGGCACGGTACAGACGAGAACACAAGGACGAGCCGGTTACCCGTTGGCTAGACACGCATCCGATTCGCGACTGGCTGCGCCATAAGCACTGAGTGACTCAACGTGATTTTTGGAAGCGCTGGGGCGCGCGAGTGCTATTTCTCTATCTCGCAGTCTGTCGCCCGATGTAAAGGAAGAACAGATTGAAAAGGCTGATATGACGTACGCAATGTGGGGCATCCTGAGCGGGATGACGCTGATGTTTGGTGCGTCGCTGCAGCGGTATAGGCACAGCCTCCACCGCAAGCGGGAGATCCATTGGCTCGATGAACACCACGCATTGGACAGGCTACGCAAGCAATTCGGATCGAAGCCCCGTAAATGACACGCGCTGGGCAGATTGCCACGTTGCAAAGACTGTTTTCCTGGAGGAGTCGACAAAATGACCCTGAACTACGCAGGCAGGTCGCACGATGAAACCGTGGCAGTGCGACACAAGCAGAAACAGAAGGCGCAGGAACAAGCTGGCGGCGAGATGGCGATAGAAGGCACGGAGGCCGACGCGGAGCATAGTTGCGGCGAGCTCTCCGAGCGGGGCAAGCAGGTATGGCGAAGTGGAAGCGGGATCAACGGCGGGGGGAAGGAGTGATGTGGCCTCGTCGATCTGAGACGATGCGGGCGGAGGGTTCTGTCACGTTGGAGAGGCGGCCGGGTAAGATCGCGAGATGAAGAGGACGAAATCTCTCTATCATGGCTACCGCTTTCCGGCGGGGATCATCAGCTGCGCGGTACGCTGGTACTATCGGTTCAAGCTGAGCCGGCGTGACATCGAGTCGTTGCTGCATGAGCGCGGCGTGACGGTCACGTACGAATCAGTGCGCCGCGAATGCGACCGGCCCGGCGCGCCATTCGCCCGTCTGGCGAAAGCGGCACGGGGCAAGTCGGGCTCGACATGGCACCTGGATGAGATGTTTGTGAACCTGCGCGGCGAACCGTACGTGCTATGGCGCGCCGTGGGTGAACACGGTACCGAACTGGACGTGCTGCTGCAGAAGCGCCGCGACAAGGCAGCGGCAAAGCGCTTTTTCATACGGGTGTTACGTTCAGTTCCCGTGCCGCGCAAGATCGTCACCGACCAGTTGCGCAGCTACCCGGCCGCAAAGGCAGAGATCCCGGAACTCGCATGCGTGAAGCACGTGTTCATCAAAGCGGCCGCGCGGGTGAACAACCGTGCCGAGAACAGTCACCAGCCCACGCGCGGGCGCGAACGTCAGATGCGAGGCTTTCGCGATCCAACGCTGGACGGTGGCAGAAGGGGCGGCCAACTCTAATTAATAAGTATAACGATACGTCTGCACCAAACCCAGTCTGTCTCCGTCAATTTGACAATGCCCTCCGCTCTACCCGACAATGGCGCGGCAAGCCGGTCAATATGAAAGTTGGACGGGATGGCGTCGCAGCGAGATATACCAATTGCGATCCACTGGGCAGGGACATCAAGCTTTTGTTTGTAACTTCGACTGCGGCTAAGCTCCGGGCGAGGCGACTAGCGCCTCCCCCTCAACTAGGCTACTCCGAAGAGGAGCACAATCACCTTGCTGCACCGTCAATCACCCCCGTAAGGAGTAGCCATGAGCGCCGAAGCCTTGAAGAAACTGTGGGCGGAGTTCGACGATCTCGCATCCAAGAGCCAAAGCGAGGACGTTCAATTCGTGATCAGGGCCATTAAGCTGCACGCGGAAGTAATGGACTCCCGCCTCGCCGCAATTGAGGCGATAGCAAACGTGTCCGCCAAGCATCCAACGAAGTAGCGTTAGACGGTCGGACTGAGCATCCGGCCGCTGGCGGGCGACCGCCCCGCGTCGGCTCCCTGCCATCGGCCCGCAGAGCGCTCTGCGGACCCTTGCCGACTGTCGTGGGTTGGCGAAACGTGCCTTCGTGGACTTCACTAAACAGCGACGGCCTGCCGTTGGTCCGGCAGTTGCGTATTCCATAGACCAAACGGGCAGAGAGGGGCAGCTGTGCGATGGTGTGGCACGATGTCGGACAGTTCGCACGTGGCGCTAGCATCGGCTATGTGGCTTCCGCGGCCGAGTTATGGATGGCCTGGCCGCTTTCCATATGTCCTCGCCGGCTCCAGCTACAGTGTTCCAGCCTGCGAGGAACGCGTTACCGACGATCTGAAACAAAGCAATGAGTCGTGGCATATTGCGCCCTTTGAGAGGTTCCGGGTGTCGGCAGCGGTGCTGACACCAGATCTGCATGGGTATCTGCGCTAGTCGGGGCTATCGAAGGCAAGCATGCATAGATTTCATTCGAAACGAGACGGAGCCCGCCGGATAGAGGATGAACGATCGCGAACTGCAACGGCATGCCACATGCGGGACACGCGCACGCTCAGTCCGTCGGGGAATTGTCCAATGGCGGCACAGCCATGTTCCGGTTCATCCTCGTATTCGGAAGCGCCAGCGAAGAGCAGTGGTACTTCGCCAGTTCCTTCGAACCAACGAGGTGCCGTTATCGTGCATAGCTGATGCAAGACGACCGGAAGGGGATGAAAAAGTATCCGTGCAAGGCGTCCGAGCGCGTTCTCGCGGGCCATTTGCCCGACCTGCGCGCCGGGCTGTCTGTCGCTGGCCTGCTCGTTCCTGAGGCGATCGCGTATTCAACCATTGCGAACTTACCACCTCAGACGGGCGTTATCGCGCTGCTCGCGGGACTCGTCGCCTACGGCCTGCTGGGCAACAGCCGCTTTGCGATTGTGTCGGCCACGTCCTCGTCGGCGGCCGTCCTTGCAGCCGTAGCAGTGGGAATGGCCGGTGACAGCCTGCCGATGCGCATGCTGCTAGCCGCCGGGCTCGTATTGATTACCGGGTTGATCTTCGTGAGCGCGTCGCTCGCACGCTTGGGCAGCGCTTCTGAGTTCATCGCCAAACCCGTGCTGCGAGGCTACGCGTTCGGTCTAGCAATTGTGATCATTGCAAGACAGATCCCGAGTTTTCTCGGCGTGAGTCTCAAGCACACCGATTCTGCCGGCTTCCTGATCGAACTTGCCCGTAGCTACCCGCAGTGGAACGTCTGGCAGTTAGCGACCGGGCTCGTCGCGCTGGCCCTGCTATTCGCATTCGGTCGCACACGCCAAGTGCCGGGCGCGTTCGTCGTCATCTCGCTAGGCATCGTCGCCAGTCGCTGGTTCGGCCTTCAGGCCCATGGAGCGTCGGTGGTCGGCACAATCGACCTGTCAGGCCAAATGCCTTCCCTGCCCGGCCTTGATCCCCACCAATGGGCACAACTTGGCGAATTCGCCTTTGCGCTGGCGCTGATCCTTTACGCCGAATCGTATAGCTCGATCCGCACGTTAGCACTCAAGCATGGAGACTTGACGGCGCCGAACCGTGAGTTGCTCGCGCTCGGGGCTGCAAATATGCTGTCGGGGCTCTTTCATGGCCTGCCTGTAGGCGCGGGCTATTCGGCAAGTGCCACTAACGAAGCGGCTGGTGCACAGTCGCGCTGCGCAGGTTGGGTCGCTGCCGTAGTGGTGGCCATCATCATGCTCCCGTTGCTGCCATTGGTGGCACTCACGCCCAACGCGGTTCTCGCGGCCGTCGTTTGCCATGCGCTTAGTCACGCGTTGAACCCATCAGTATTCACACCGTATTTGCGCTTGCATCGCGACCGTTTCCTCGTCGCCGCCGCGGTGCTAGCGGTGCTCGTACTAGGCGTGCTCTACGGGTTGCTCGCTGCGATTGGGGTCAGCCTGCTGATGCTTTTTCGAGGGCTCTCTGTTCCGAACGTGAGCACGCTCGGCCGCCTTGGCGAAGGACACGATTTCCTTGTTCTCGCAGCGCATTCTGATGCGCGACCAGTCCCGGGCGTGATCGTCCTGCGTCCGGAGGCACCGCTCTTTTTTGGCAACGTCGAAGTCATGTTTCAGCATGTGAGGACGTTGGTCGTCGATGCGGGCGACAGTACGCAATCGATTGTTATCAGTCTGGAGGAGTCCACCGATCTGGATAGCACCAGCGTGGAGGCATTGATGGAATTCGAACGCTTTGCTGCAGCACGCGGCAAGAGGTTGTTCTTCGCGCGCCTGAAGGAGCCCGCGCTGGCGTTGTTGACCGTGGCAGGCATGCCTGGTCTCACCCCTCCGTACGTTCATTACAGCGTCGACGATGCGGTCGCCGCCGCGCTCGCTCAGTCGATTTGACGCATGGACACTTGACAGGTGAGGGGACGAATGTCGCTTGTGGTGGCCGATGATGCAACTAACATGGGCCGCGCACGAAGGTCCGTTGTCTGGGCGGAGCCGCCGTTTGAATGTCCGTCTGCGCGCGTTGGCGAATGGCAGTAGATGGCCGCACCCCGTCCGATGATGCAGACTGCGCCGCTCGAGTGGGCCGCCGACCTGCGGATGATAAGCACCGACGCTTCCAGGGCGTTGGTCGCTTGGCCAGACCAACTGCACCTCAGAACTGTCCTGATCGCAATGGGGCTACACTGAAAGTGCGATGGAAACAGGAGACGGCCGTGACGAACTCTGACCCCCAAAGCACGTTCCGAGGGCTACCGCTTACGGCGGAGCAGGACGCGGAAGTACGGCTCTACATCAAGGTCCGTACGCAGCACGGTCTGCCGTGGGACACGCCGGAACTGAGCGCGATGCTCAGGGATATGCTGCAGCCCCCAAGTTACGACAACGGCGATTTGGGCGCGGTGGCAGACGAAATGAAAGCAGCCGACGAACGTGCAACGGCGTCGGTCGACGAAGCGATGGACCCCATCGAGGCGGACGAGGAGCGGAATGCGGCGATGGAGTCGGAATGGATGAAAGGGCCCAAACGATAGAGCCGCGAACACCGGGGCTTGCTTCGTGGTAACGCCGCATGCGGGAGATTGCGATAAGTTCCTCGCGGGTGCGGCGAGTATGGTCTCCTATCCGGTTCCCTTCGCCAAGTGTTGTTGTCGGCAATCCCAAAGGCCGCGTTGCGGCCCAAGCACTCGGAGGTTCACATGAGCAACGCTGCAGTCGAGACCCCGGACGTGCGGGGCGTGGACATGAAGCTCGAGGTCGTCGTCATCCCTGTTTCGGACGTCGATCGCGCCAAGCGCTTTTACGGCGGCGTGGGGTGGAGACTTGACGCCGACTACGCCTCCGATGATGGCCACTTCCGCGTAATCCAGTTCACGCCGCCCGGTTCCGGGTGCTCGGTCATCTTCGGCAAGAACGTCACCGCGGCCACACCCGGCTCCGCCCAGGGACTGTACCTGATCGTCTCCGACGTCGAGGCGGCTCGCAAGGAGCTGCTGGGACGTGGGGTGGAGATCAGCGGAGTGTTCCACGACGCCGCTGGCGCGTACGCCGGCTCGGATGAGCCATATCTGTTCGGGCGGATCCGGGTTAGCGGTCCGGACCCCGAGCATCGCAGCTACCGCTCGTTCGCCTCTTTCAGCGATCCGGACGGCAATGGCTGGCTGTTCCAGGAACTCACCCACCGAGCGCCCGGTCGCGTAGACACAGACGCCACGACCTTCACCTCGTCAGCGGATCTCGCGGCGGCGCTCCGGCGGGCGGAGGCCGCGCACGGCGAGCACGAGAAGCGGACCGGCGGCCAACGCGATGAGAATTGGCCGGACTGGTATGCGGAGTACATGGTTCGTGAGCAGGGAGGCAAGGACCTGCCCTTGTGAGCTGGCGGTTCTGACGATCGCTGTCGCTATCGCTGTGGTCGAAACCTCGCCGCGATTGCGAGAAAAGGTCTTGGACCGGCCAATACTACGCACACCCCTTCTATGGGGCATTGAAAGTCAAGCCCTGTCCGAGATAAAAATTCTGTTATGCGAAGTAAATTTCCTTTCGCGTTGTCTACGGCCAGTTTGCGCGGTCGCCTGCTACGACCAGACGCAGACTGGCCGTAGACAACCTGTGAAACACAGGTGGCGAGGTATCGTCACGTTGTTGGCGGGTTGAGGGAGAAGCGGCGACATTCGCGGACATGAAACGGACAACTTTGCCGCAGCGCGCGCCAGCCACCCACACCATTTCCTACGCCGGCTACCGGTTTCCGCCCGATGTGATCAGCTACGCGGTGTGGCTGTACTACCGTTTCCCGCTGAGCCTGCGCATGTTCGAGGAACTGCTGGCCGCCCGTGGCATCGATCTGACCTACGAGACAGTGCGACGCTGGTCCGTAAAGTTCTGGCTGGGGATTGCCCGGCGTATCCGGTCCACCGCGCTGGCGCGAGGCGACAAGTGGCACCTCGATGAAGTGGTCGTCACGATCAATGGCAGGAAGCACTGGCTGTGGCGTGCGGTGGGCCAGCATGGCGCGGCGCTCGACGTGTTGGTGCAAAGCCGGCGCGACCGGCACGCGGCCCGGCGCCTGATGCGCAAGCTGCTCAAGAAACGTGGGCGCGCGCCGCGTGTACTTTTCACTGACAAGCTCAGGAGCTACGCGGCGGCGAACCGGGATCTGGGACTCAACGTCGAACATCGCCAGCACAAGGGGCTGAACAACCGGGACCAGCCGACACGGGTGCGCGAGAAGGTGATGGGCCGCCTCAAATCAGCGCGTCACCTGCAACGTTTCGCTTGGGTCCATGATCAGGTGGGCAATCTGTAGTGGGTAGCCCCACTGCCTCACGGCAGCGGAGCCCCCGAAGAACTGTACGTGCAAGTTTCCCTGCATACAGCTCGAGCACAGCGTTAAGCGCCGTATTGACGCCGGTCTTGCCATTGCACCGCAAGCCCTTCGCAAACGTCACATTGTTGATTCGCCTCATTACTGAGGCGAAGGGCGCTGAACCGTAGCCCAACCGGTCACTCACAAGCTTCCCTTCGTTTGAATCTCAGATGTTGGCCTGCGACAGCTGCACCACGCGCAAGTGGGCACCCTTTCAGGTCGGGGCAAATCTCGAACCCCTATACGAACCATTACAGATCGTCATTCGCTTGCTGCGCGTTCTCATACCTGCTCCTCCAACAGTTTCCCTCGCGGGGCACCTGCCTCGTTTCGATCCATTGAGACGCAGGCGGAGAATCAGGCTTATCACGTTCCCAGTCTTGCCGACACCAATACTGCTGGGCCTATCCGTTTAGCACCTGTCTATTCCCCGATGGCTCCAGGACGACGTGCCTCCAGCATGAAGAGAAGCAACCGGCCATCTACCATTTTGGTCAGAGCCTTACAGCAGCTTAGGCTCTTTCGGCTTAACGAGGATTCCATCGACAGTTCACTTACGTTGCGCATGCGGAACTTGCCTCGCCCCCACACCGCACGGCTGCTGGCAGTGTCGGCTCCTTCCCTGTCGCCAGGGTGAACCGTCTCCTGAAGGGTACTTTGTCCCCGGCGCTTCGAACCCGATCGTTACCAATCGCGCACGTCCGGGTAGGCAACTGCTGGTCGTACAGCAGGTCACCGCTTCAACCTCCGCTATTCCAGTGGTTGAATGTGACAAGGCAAGAAAGAGCTTTGCCATCTACTACATGCCGCATAACGTGCGGCTGACGGCGACACGTGTCGCACTCATGCATTGCCGTTACCACACCGACGCAAAACAGAAGCGGGCGCTTCGCACCCTGGCCTTCGAGGCGTTGGAAAGCGTGACGGGCGCTCCGATGCGGGAGCGACTCGCCGCTTAAATTAGGCATACTTACAGACGGCGTGTTCGAGCGCGTGCCGTTCGACAACTTGACAATACCAGGTAGCCTTATCGGAAAGTTTTCGGGTCTTTCAGCGGACGCTTGCCGTCGATGATCGCCTTCGCTTCGTCGATCGCTGCATCCAACGCCCAGTCTTCTTGACGATATCCCTCTTCCTCGAGGCATTGGACGGGGATTTGCATGGGTTGCTCTGCATCAAATTCGCGCGGGATAAGCACGAAACCGTTGAATCCGAATATCTGCAACTGCTCGTCCCCGACGCCCTGTTTCGCAAGCGTTCGAACTAGGTACTGAAATCCGTTGTACGTATTCTCAGCGTGGGCCATGTCAATCTCCATCATCATTGAGCAGGACGCGCAGCGTGAACATTGACACGAACAAGCTGCGTGAGCTTGCCGAACGCGCGACGCCGGGTCCGTTGAAATGGTGGACTAGCAATAGCGCAAAGCGCCAAACTGCGGGGCGCGGCCCCGACGGCGGCGTACTGCATGCGACTATGGTACGCCGAGACTACGCCGACGTTGCTTGCGGCGCTGCTGACGTGGACCACATATCAGCTGTCGACCCTACGACGGTCCTGGCCCTGTTCGATCAGGTCGGAAAGCTGCAGCGTGAGAATGCGCCACTGTCGACGCTCATCAACATGCCCGAGTTGCACGCCTTCGCGAAGGCGGTCGTGCTCGAGACCACTCATCAGCGCGAACGCTGGGGATCAGAGGACGACTCGTCAGCCATTGCCGTCCTCCCATTGATTCTCGAGGGATCCTGGCATGAAGGAACGCCCTATTCTTTCCAGTGGCGCGTTAGTGCATGCGCTGCCCGACGGTCAAGCGACGGACTATCGAAGATGTGCCGCAGGATCAGGATGTGCGTACTAACCTGGCGGTCAATTGCTGTCCTCATACGATCAAACGACGCATCGAATGCATTTTCCAGACTGCGGAAGCGGCCTGCCGCGATGCCGTCAATGGGCACGTTGATCCGGTTTGCCTGCGTGGTCTCCCTGATCCATTGCATGGCGACGTAGAACCCGTTGGTCGAGTCCCCGCTGACACCGGAAGTCATCTCGAAACCCATGTACTCGTAGCTGCGCTTATCTTCCATGAACTCGACTCCTATTGTCTCGGAGAAGTCCCAGCATGAGGGAACGCCCAATCATTTTCAGCGGAGCCATGGTGCGCGCAGTGTCACCCATTAACGTCACCGCCCAATATCTGCAGGGCCGGGCTGGCACTTAGTCCTGGCCCCATAGCGGCAGGCTCATGGTCGTGTCGTAAGCGGTGAACATGACATTGAACCTAACGCTGATGCGCGAGCGGGCGTTCGTGTTCACTGACACCGAATGTGACAGCCAGGCGGCAAACACGAGCAAGGTGCCGTCGCTCA
>NZ_JARESU010000088.1:0-34065 GCF_046027075.1 Paraburkholderia sp. RL18-085-BIA-A
GCCGCACCATTGCGTTCTACGAAGAACTGCAGCAGATCAAAGTGCGACAAAAGGATTTTATTTCGCGAGGCCGGCGTTGAAGTCGCTGTGGTCGGCGGATTCATTCTCCTTGCCGGCGGCGACAAGGCGCTCGACCCGGTGCGCCATGTGCAGGCGACGTTTGACAGTCGACTCGTTGGCGACTGCAAACGCCTGGCTGGAAAGGCATGGTGCCGCGATTCCTGGCACTCCACGCGACACGCCGGCTGGGCGCAACCTGATCGCGAGAAATCCCGATGGTTTGATGGTGGACTATTTCGAAACGGCGAAGGACAGAAACGGTTAACCAAAGGACATCCATGATTGAGCGATAGCAAGCCGATTGTCACGATCTGTCGTTTGCGTCGCACGGGCCCGATAGGAAATAAGGAGCGATCTGAGCATGTTTCGTCTCGTTGATTTCTCATCGTGCCATCGTCCGGAAAGACCCAGATATATGTCTGGAGGCTGGCTGTCACGAAAGGGCCTTGTGCGAATGACGATAGTCGCCGCGATCGCGCCACGAGCCAACGCGCGCAAAATAATCCAATCATCCCAACACGGACTTCAGAAAAAACACGAGCAGCGGCGAAACTGCGACATTGAGCACACCACTCAGGATCATCACAATGCCTGCTGCTGCCGCTCCGGATTCAAAGACCCTTCAATGCTTCATGCAATGTCGAGCGAAACTTTTGCACTGCAGGCGACATGGTCGCTTTCCTGCGATAGAACAACCGGATGGTGCTTTCAAATAGCGCCGTTTCGTACGGCAGGGCAGCGAGATCGCGGCCCTCATAGGTCTGGAGCATCGGCTCGGTCAGCATCGTGATGAGATCGCTGTTGCGCAGCAAGGACGTTAGCAGCGATATCGATGCGTCAGTTTCGACCACTGCCTGAGGAGGCACCAGATCATGGTCATGAAAGTAGCGCTCGACGATCTGGCGCAGCCCGTGACCCGGCAGCGGCAGCAGCCATTTCGCCGCTTGCAGCATGGGAGGATCGGCCGGCGTGCGTGCCAGCGGATGACCTTGCCGCGCGACGATCCGGTAGCGCTGCCTGCCGATCTCGTCCGACTGGAGTTCGTCGTCCGCTACGGGGTCCGGCATGAAGCACAGCGCGAGATCCAGTTGCCCGTCCTTCAGCTCGTCGAACAGCAGTGCCGAGACCTGGACGGAGAGCCTGAAAGAGATGGCGCTCGCACGCGCCGTATAGCGGGCGAGGATGGGCAGCAGCGCCGATTCCAGCAAGGCCGGCACGACACCGATGCGAATCTTGCCCGCCGACGCGGACTTCGCCGCCGCCATTTCGGCGTAGGTCTGCGCGATCGACGCACCGACGTCGGCGGCACGCGCGACGAGTACGCGCCCCGCCGCGGTCAGCTCGACGCCCCGGCCCTTTCGGTCCACAAGGCGTGTGTCGAACTCGGCTTCGAGCCGCTGCAGGATCTTCGACACAGCGGATTGCGTTAGGCCGGTTTTCTGTGCAACCCGATGCAGATTGCGCGTCTCAGCAAGCGCGGAGAATACGCGTAGATCTTCGATTCTCATCCTTTCTCTCCCAGCCATTGCCGAAGTCCGACTTTAGCGGAAGTCGGTTCGCCGTGGCGCTGGTATTCCTCGCGGGAATCAAACGGCGCCACGCTTTCCGCGCTGCTCGCCGAACAATGAAGACATCAAGTTTCGTTCGAACCAGGAGGGCATCGTGTCCGATCTTTGCAATGGCGCTGTGCGTGGCATCTCTGCGCCGATGTCAGCCGGCAATCGCCTCGCTTTGGTCGCGGTCATGCTGGCTGTTGCGCTGGCGACGCTCGATACCGCGATCGCGAACACGGCGCTGCCCGCGATCGCCGCCGCTCTTCACGCCACGCCGGCGCAGTCAGTATGGGTCGTCAACGCCTATCAGTTCGCGATGGTCGCGACGATACTGCCCTTCGCCGCGCTAGGCGACCTTCTGGGGCACAGACGTATCTACATCGGCGGCCTGGCGCTGTTCACGGCCGCGTCGCTGGCTTGTGCGGCCGCGCCGACGCTCCCACTGCTCGCTGCCGCTCGCCTTCTGCAAGGCCTTGGCGGAAGCGCGATCACAAGCGTCAGCATCGCGCTCGTCAGTGCGCTTTATCCGCGACACCAGCTGGGACGCGGCGTCGGTGTCAATGCGCTTGTTGTTGGCGTTTCGGTTGCCGTCGGGCCTACCATTGCGTCGCTAATTCTTTCCACGGCGTCATGGCCATGGCTCTTCATGATCAACGTGCCGCTCGGACTCATTGGACTGGCATTTGCGCTGCCCGCGCTGCCCCGGGCGGCCAAAATCGCGCATTCATTCGATCCCGTTGCGGCCTTGCTGAGCGTCATCACCTTGGCGTCGCTGATTTTCGCCGTCGGCGAAGGAGGACAACGTGGGTCCATGACCCACGTGCTCGGCGCCCTTGCACTCGCGTTCGTTTTCGGCGCGTGGCTGCTACGGCGCGAAGCCGGGCGGCTCGCGCCGATGTTGCCCATAGATCTGTTCAAAAGGCCCGTATTCGCACTGTCGGCGGTGACGGCCGTTTGCGCGTTCGCCGCGCAAGGCCTCGCGTTCGTATCGCTGCCGTTCTATTTCGAAGACGTGCTGCATCGCAGCCAGATCGAGACGGGTTTCCTGATCACGCCGTGGCCCGTCGTCGTGGCGATCGTAGCGCCCATTGCGGGACGGCTGTCGGACCGCTATCCGCCGGGCGTGCTGGGCGCGACGGGGCTAGCCTGTCTTTGCGCGGGCCTCGTGTCGCTGACGCTGTTACCTGGTCATCCGTCCATATACACCGTCACGGTCCGAATGGCGATCTGCGGAGTCGGTTTCGGCATGTTCCAGTCGCCGAACATCAAGGCGCTGATGGCAAGCGCGCCGCACGCGCGCAGCGGCGGCGCCAGCGGTGTCGTCGCGACAGCGCGCCTGATCGGGCAGGCCACGGGCGCAGCACTTGTCGCATTGTGCTTCGGCCTGGCGGGCCGGCACGGCCCCACCCTCGCGCTGGCAGGCGGTGCGATGTTCGCGGGCGTGGGCGGCATCGTTAGCGGCCTACGCCTGCTGGTTCGCTCGCATCGCTCGCGGGACGCGGGAGAGTGAGCGAAGCACTCGCCACATACTCCGCATCGCCCGTAAGAACGGGGCTGAGTGCCGGTGACAGTTCGACGATTCCAGTAAGGTGGATAGCGCTGCCGGCTTCGAAGTCCCGACCCACGTGAAGCGCAGTATGGAACGCATTGTGCGCCAATCTCACCTGTCGATAACGGTCCTGCTCCATTGAAGCACTTCGGGTATCTAAGCGTGCCTCGCCGGCCGTTTGCGCCCGGCAAAATCATGTGTTGGAGCCGCTCGCTTCGAACGACGGCTCTTCGCAGCGGCCGGCGCCGCCGATTCGAATTGATCGACTTTGAAGCAGCGCCCCGCCGCCCATTCGGCCTGAAGCACATCGCGTATCTGATGCAGTTCCGCGCGCTGCCCATCCAGCTTCGCGCGAAGTTCGTCGATCTCACGCAAGCGTTGGTCGATCCGCTCGAGCAGCCCCTCCTTTGAGAAGCCTTTCATTTCCTCGACTGCGGCGCGCATCTCGTCCAGCGTGAAGCCCCGCCGCTGCGCCAGCTGAATTTGCCCCAGCCGTTCCGCCGCGGTGTCGTCGTAGATACGGTAGCGATTCGGGCCACGGCCTGCCTGAGGCAACAGCCCGCTCTGTTCGTAAAAGCGGATCGCGGAGGTGGTCATGCCGTTGCGCGCCGCCAGTTCCCCGATCTTCATCGTGCTTGACCTTAAAGTGGACTTGAAACTTAGTATAGGGACCTCGTACACGTCGAACACGTTATCCGATGACGACTTCGCTTTTCACTCCGCTCAAGTTGCCCAACGGCAGCGCCCTCCCCAACCGCATTGCCAACGCCGCGATGGAGGAAAATCTCGCCGACCCGGGTCAATTACCCGGCGCCGCACTGTGGCGTCTCTATGCCGCCTGGGGCGCCGGCGGTGCGGGACTGCTGATCACCGGCGACGTGATGATCGACGCAAGAGCGCTGACCGGTCCCGGCGGCGTCGTGCTCGAGCGGAACACGCCACTCGAACCGTTCAGGCAGTGGGCGGCCGCCGCTCGCCAGCATGGCGCCCGGATATGGATGCAGATCAATCATCCCGGCCGCCAAGTCCTTGCAGCAATGGGTCACGACGCGTGGGCACCGTCCGCCGTTCCGCTCGACCTCGGCCGGCACAGCAAATCGTTCGCCAAACCGCGCGATGACGACAGCCGAGATTCACGAGATCATCGAACGCTTCACCGATACGGCTGCAGCGGCCGAAACGGCCGGATTCGACGGGGTGCAGATCCACGCAGCACACGGCTACCTAATTTCGCAGTTCCTGTCGTGACAACCTCACGTCGGACACGGATGGCCACCGGGGTCCGTCGGATCGAGCCCGAGACTCTCTCGCGTCAACGCGTCCAGGGCGCGGTGTCTCTGTCATGCATAAGTTGCGATGCGACGCGCTTCGCTTCATCACTGCCCAGTCTCGTTCTCCTCCTCGAAGCGCCTCTTACAACTTCCGCACGTCAGGACACACGTACGCATAACAACTCACGATTGCCTCGATCCGACATAGCGCGATTCGATCCCTCCAGAGACATGGGCGCATCAGATCAAGGCAGTAGCACCCGTCAAATATGACTACATTACAAGGGGTTTGAATCACCCCTTGTTGCACACGTGTGCATTAGCGATTATTATTGTCGTACCGAAGACTGTAGACCTTGTCTGATCGTCGTATCGAAGACTGCAATTACGCTCAGGAAGACATGACAAACATCCCCTTTTCTTTGGCCCCGGCGAATGTCGCTGGGCGTATCGTGCCGCCAGCAATCCCATGGGGCCTGCACGGGTACCCGCACCATTTGCGGTGCTTACAGGAGTGCAGTTGCTGCTGTCCGTCAATGGCGATGCGCCTGGATCCCACATTGTCGGAGGTGTCGCGATGAACCCGCTAGCGCATGACGTCAATGAACTCGAAGAGAGCCGCTGGACAGCAATGATCGGTGCGGACATTGGCCGGTTGAACACGCTGTTGAGTGACAGGCTGTGCTGGACTCACGCATCAGGACATTGCGACGGAAAGGCGGCCTTCCTCGAGCGCATAGCCTCGGGCCGGGTGATTTACCTGTCGATCGAACGGTCCGCCGAGCGTTGGGTTCATTGCGATGGAGCCGTCGTCATTACCGGGACGGCCGAGATGCGGGTCGTCGTCGAAGGCCGGGAGTGCGAGTTGATGAACCGGTACACCAATGTCTGGGTGGACGAGAACGATTCATGGCGGCTGGCGGCGTGGCAGTCGACTCCGGCGAGTTCGGTACATCAGGACTGGCCATGGACACGGTGACGATCGACGCAAAGGTCCGGCTTCAAATCCCGCGCGCGCGGTTGGCCGCAATTCACGCAATCGAGCACGCGGTTTTGATTTCGATGCTGGAGGGACTTGAGAATGACAGAAACATCTAATGCCATCACTCGTCAGAAAGAGGCCCGGTTATTGTTCCTGCACGGATTTGCGTGCGCAAAGGAAGACTGGAGATTTGTAGCCGGCTTTCTGCAGGCTCACCCGGAATTCTCTATGTATGACTTTCCCGGCCACGGAACTGCGCCTGCGCCGCAGGCGCCTCACGACGCCATCACGTCAAATTGGTCGATCGAATACTTTGCTGCTGAAGTAGTGAGGCACCTGCGGAGATTTGGAGCCGCACCTGTCATTCTTGCAGCTCACAGTCTCGGGTGTCGCGTCGCGCTCGAAGTCGCCGCACTGGCCCCAGAACTGGTTAATGGATTGGTGCTGATCGAGGCCAGCATGATTGGCGAGCGCAACGCTCACGCCGCCCGTCAGCAGATCTATTCTCTCGTGGAAAAATCTGGTTTCACCCAGTTTGTAGAAAATCGATTCAACGAAATGTTCCTTAGTGAAAGCCCGATGTCCAAAGCCGTTTTGGCACGGGCAAAGGACATCGATCCTGTTGGAGGCACAGCATTGTTCGCCAGCATGGCTGGCTGGGATGCAGGCCTTATGGCTATGCGCCTCAGCCGTTTCACCAAGCCGATGCTGGTTATCCAAAGCATGTACTTTGACGCTCGGGGCAAGCGTCGTCCCATTGATGAAACCAGCGAGTCGTCATGGCTCCAGTTCGTGTCATCTGTCGCGCCTACGGCACGCATTGAATTGGTCAAAAAATCGGGGCATTTTCCTCACATTGAACAACCCGAGAAGATCGCGCGCCTCTTGCGGGAGTTCGTGAGCGAAATTAGCACGCTGAGTTCGTAGGATCCTGGTATACGGCGCACTACTCTGCCCGAAATTTTTGCATCGTCCTCCGCGGCCCAGCTACGGCTGTACCACGATACGACAAATCCGGTTTGCACCGGACCCAAGGGAACTCAGACTCCGCTATCCCGAGCTTGATACCCATGTAACTACCGACGTTCAAACAGCCGATATGTCACGCAACCAACTCTTACTTTCGATATTCCCAGGTGCGCCTGGAGGAATGCAGCCCTTCGCAATCGATATGAGAATGCAGACCCAGCCTTCGATTCAGAAGGCGCTGGAAGTGCCACTGACCCTATCGGTGTCAACTTCGTACTCGGCGCCTCAATCAATTGGCAGGCGTCGCTTGGCGTGCCCGTCGCGTGGCCGGCCGCGCCTTTGCGCCCGGCATCGTGATGATTGCCATTCGCTGCCGGAATAGCGCGCCACGATCATTTCACTATTCGCCTGGAGATACTGCATGCAAGCATTGCAAGGAATCAAGGTCGTCGATCTGACGCGCGCACTATCGGGGCCGTTCTGCTCGATGGTACTCGCTGATCTCGGCGCGGATGTCGTGAAGGTCGAAGCCGGCCCGCACGGCGACATGAGCCGCACCTGGGGCCCGTTCGATCGCGGCATCAGCACCTACTATCTGTCGTGCAACCGGAACAAACGCGGCCTGTGCGTCGATCTGCGCGCCCCGCAAGGTCTCGATGCGGTGCGGCGACTAATCGACGGCGCCGATGTCGTGATCGAGAACTTCAAGCCGGGCACGATAGAAAGCATGGGGCTCGGCTACGATGTACTGAGTGCGAGCAATCCGCGGCTTGTGATGGGCAGCATCAACGCGTTTGGCCCTGACGGCCCGCTGCACGAGTGGCCGGGCTTCGACCAGATCGCACAGGGCTACTCGGGCTTGATGAGCCTCACCGGCTTCGCCGAGGGCGAGCCCACGCGCACCGGCACCGCGATCGGCGACCTGAGCTCCGGCATGTGGCTCGCAATGGCCATCCTCTCGGCGCTCTACGAGCGTGTCCACACCGGACGTGGACAGCACGTCAGCACTTCGCTGCTTGCGAGCCTCGTCGGGCTCCTGAGCGTGCACGGCCAACGCTACCTGAGCCTCGGTGACGTGCCGCGCCGCACCGGCAACGCGCACTCGGTGATCGCACCTTATGGCGTGTTCGAGACCGCCGACGGTCCGTTGAATCTCGCGCCGATCACGACGGGAATGTGGCAGCGTCTGTGCCAACTGCTCGACCTGCCGCAACTGCCCGACGATCCGCGCTTCGCGACCAACGAGGCGCGCGTCGCCAATCGCGACGTGTTGAAGGCTGTACTCGAGACGAGGCTGAAGACACGTGGCAAGCGCGCGTGGACCGACCTGTTCGTCGCCGCGGGACTGCCGGCGGGCCCGATCCACACGCTCGACGAAGTGTTCGCGGACGTGCAGGTGCAGCACTGCGGTCTCGTCGAGACGATCCAGCATGCGACACTAGGCGCGCTGCGTCAGATCCCGACACCGGTATTCGGAACGGCGGCGCAAAGCGGCGGCGCGCAGCGCCACCCAACGCGCCACGCAGCGCCCGCGCTCGGCGAGCATACGACCGAAGTCCTGCGTGAAGCCGGCTTCGACCCGACTGATATCGACGCGCTGCTCGCCGCAGGCGTCGTCCACCAGGCGCCGCCCATCGAGGCGCAACAATCCATATCAGGAGTCGCGCAGTGAACACAACCATGCCCACAGAACCGGTGACCGTGAGCGCTGATGTGATCGAAGGATGCATCGGCAAGATCGTCTTTCGCAATCCGTCGCGTCGTCATGCGCTGAGCAATGCGCTGCTGCACGCGCTCGACGCCCGCCTCGCCGAACTCGCCGCGAAACGCGTGCCGGTAGTCGTGCTCGGCAGCGGTATCGGAGAGGACGTGTGGAGCGCGGGCCACGATCTCGGCGAACTCGCCGTCGACCACGACCCGCTCGCCTCGGGCAAGCCGCTCGAACAGGCGCTGCGGCGCGTGCGCACGTATCCGGGGGTCGTGATAGCCGCGGTCTCCGGTTCGGTATGGGGCGGTGCCGTCGACCTCGTGATGACCTGTGATCTCGTCATCGCCGACACGAGTGCCCGCTTCGCGATGACGCCCGCGAACATTGGGCTGCCTTACACGACGAGCGGGCTGTTGCGCTTCTTCAACAATCTGCCGATTCACGTACTGAAGGACATGTTCTTTTGCGCGCGTCCGCTCGATGCGATGGAGGCCGATCGCTTCGGCGTGGTCAACCGCCTCGTGGAGCAGGAAGCGCTCGAACCCACGTCGTTCGAGGTCGCGCGCGGCATCGCCGCAAAAGCGCCGCTCGCGATACAGGCCGTGAAGGAGCAATTGCGCGTGCTCGAAGACCTGCAGCCGATGCCGGTTCAGGCGATGGAGCGCATCGCAGAGTTGCGCCGCATAGCGTGCGAGAGCGCCGACATGACCGAGGGGCTCGAAGCGTTCGCCCAACGCAGGCCCGCGAAGTTCACGGGCGAGTAGTTACAGGAAATCGGCAACAGATACGCCAACTGAAAATCGAAACTACTTTGAAAGTTGTGCGTACATCGCGATTAGCCGGATACACGTTCGCCACTAGTCCGGCACCGCAAACGGTTGATCGAGCGGCGTGGTCTGCCATGCAACGTGGCGCCACGTGTTCCGCTCCCTTATCCAGACGCTCAGGAATCGCGCTTCCAACTTTCTGGGTCCGGATAGAAAGACCACGTCATGCGTTGAATAGCCGGTTATCACGATCGCATCTTCCAGCACCTGGCAGTGGCGATCGCGAATTTCAATCGATCTGTAAAGGAACTCACCGGCGGCTAATGCACGCAGGTACCCCTCTTTGTCATGCACGTTGCCCGACGAGTGCGTATAGATCGCGTCCTCCGCAAAGAGCTCTCGCAACAACGGCATGTCCCGGTCGAGCATCGCCTGTTGCCGGATCGATTCCAGCTCAAGAACGGTATCCAGTCGCTCCCTGGTCTTCACATCCTGCATTCGCCACCCTCCTCTATCCGTCAGCACGGGATATCGCCCATGCCCGAGTCTCGCTCGACCACCTTGACCAACGCGAAGAAGTCCTCCTCCCGAAATGGTTCCGCGCACATACCTTGCATCCTCTGGCGCGTTGCCGCGGTCATCGGCATCGTCACGCCGAGTTCACGCGCGGCGTCAAGCATCAGATCGACATCCTTCACGATCATGTAGGGCGGAAAAGTCGCGGAAAAATCCCGGTTTTCCAACGCGGCCAACTTCGGCTTGAGCCATGGGGAGCACAAGGGCGAAGCGCCAATCGCATTGAGCATCGTTTTCCAGCCGATGCCGCCACGGCGACCCAAGGTGAGCGACTCCGCCATCAACGGCGCAAAGTTTGCGACGAGGCAGTTGAGTACGAGCTTCATATACCGTGCCTCGTCCCCACTGCCCATGTAGGTTTGCGAAGCACTGAAAAGCGAAGCGATCGGCTGGACACGTTCCCATGCTTCGCGCGGACCTGACGCATATGCGCTCAACCGCGCCTGTTCGGCGATCGCGGGGTTGCCGGACACCGGCAACCTGACGTAGTCGACGCCGTGCGCGATGCACGCCTCGGCAACCCGCTGCGAAAGTTGGGGAGAGATCGTGCTGGTCTCGACGAGGACCGCCCCCGCGCATCGCGCCAGCGCCCCGTCGCCATTCAGTACGACCTGCTCGAGCGCCGTATCGTTGGGCAATGATGTGAAGACGATCGATGCACCCGCCAGGCACTCGGCCGCGCTGGACGCGACGACAGCTTTGCCTGCTGCAATGGCGTTGGCGGCCTCAGGCCTGCGGTCGTACAGCTTCACTCGAAGCCCCGCGTTGACGAGATGCCTGGCCATCGGGCCACCGATCCGCCCAACACCGATCCAGGAAACGCACGTCTCGACGTTCATCTCTATTCTCCTTGCACCTGCTTCGCACGCAATGCCGTGGATTGCCAGGACACCATGCGCCAGTTTTCGCCCTCCCGGGCCCATGTTGCGGTGTACCGGTTCCGAAACACTCTCTGCGTTCCCGCGATTTCGGCATGCATGCTTGCAAGACCGGTCACGACGGCAACGCCACCGTGCAGCCGCACCAACTGGTCATCGAGCTCGATGCTCAGATACTGCGTCGCTCGCGCCGAAAGCATCCTCAGGACATCGCTTTTGCTCTCAACCCTTGCAGACCAGTGAACCCCAGACGAGGCTGTCGCCGAGTATGTCTGACAGCGCCTCCACATCCGCACTGATCACCGCGTGTGCGTGATCGAGTTCTCGTTCTCGAATGAGCTGCTCTGCATTCATTCCACCTCTGCCGGAATCGCCCGGGCCGAACACAGACTTCGGATGAAGGCCGGTCGACCCGGGCAGACATTGCTTTCTAGCGAAGGCTGATCGTCGTGTTGACGCCATCATTCACCGTCGCGTCGTCGAACCAGCGTGCGGTGACTGTTTTCGTCTGCGTATAGAATTGGACGACCTGCTTGCCATACGGGCCAAGGTCGCCCAGTTTCGAACCACGTGAGCCCGTGAAACTGAAATACGGGACCGGCACCGGAATCGGAATGTTGATACCAACCTGGCCGACATCGATTTCGCTTTGAAACTTCCGGGCGGCAGCGCCACTGCTCGTGAACAACCCCACGCCGTTTCCATAGGGATTACTGTTTACGAGAGCGATTGCATCGTCAAGCGTCGGAACAGACATCACGAGCAACACAGGACCAAAGATTTCGGTCCTGTAAATCTGCATTTCAGTCGTCACGTCCGAGAAAATCGTCGGCCCGATGAAGTTCCCATCTTCGTACCCTCGCACACTGATATCGCGGCCGTCGAGGGTTAGCGTCGCACCTTCGGCCACACCGGTTTCCAGCAGCGCAAGAATGCGCGCCTTCGCCGCGCGTGAAATCACCGGTCCGACATCCGTTCCGGGTTCGCTCCCAGCATTGACCTTCAACAGTTTCGCCTTGGCGACCAGATCTGGCAGCCATTGATGCGACTCACCGACAAACACGATGACCGAAGTCGCCATGCAGCGCTGGCCAGCCGCGCCGAAACCAGCACCGGCCAACGCGTTCAAGGTCTGCTCGCGGTTCGCGTCGGGCAGCACCACCGCATGGTTCTTTGCGCCCATCATCGACTGAACGCGTTTGCCATGCTCGCTTGCAAGTCGGTACACGTGGGTGCCGACCGCAGTTGATCCCACGAAAGAGACTGCCTTCACGAGTTCGTGCGTGCACAGGGCATCGACGACTTCCTTGCCGCCGTGGACCACGTTCAGAACGCCTGGAGGCACGCCCGCCTCAATTGCAAGCTCGACCAGTTGCATGGTCGACAGCGGGTCCTGCTCGGAAGGCTTCAAAACGAAGGTATTGCCGCAGACGATTGCCATGGGGAACATCCACAGCGGAATCATCGCGGGAAAGTTGAATGGGGTAATGCCTGCACAGACGCCGATTGGCTGGCGCAGCGTGTAGGTGTCTACACCGCCGGCGACATTCTCGAGAAACTCCCCTTGCCCGAGGCTGCCGACCGAGCATGCGTGCTCGACCACCTCCAGCCCACGGAAGATATCGCCCTCCGCGTCTGCCAGAGTTTTGCCCTGCTCCGCGCTCAACGTCTTCGCAATACGGGGCAACTGTTCGCGAACAAGTGCTTGATAGCGCAGCATGATACGCATGCGTGCACCCACAGGGGTACGGTTCCATTTCTCGAAAGCCGCGTGCGCCGAACGGATTGCACGGTCAATCTCGTCTGCGGTCGCGAACGGGACCGTAGCAAGCACCTCCTGGGTAGCGGGATTGACAACCTCTCGCCACTCCTGGGTACTGGACTCAACTGGCTTACCGTCAATCAGAAGCGTCACCTTGGGCGGTGTGCCGGATACTGTTTGGGGAGATGCGTTCATGGATCAGTGTCGATTCCTGGTTGATGTTGTCGGTGCTGCTGCGCCGACCAGACAAATTCAGACTATCCCCGAGGGAATACCTGATGTCCGCGTCCGCGCTGGAAGCAGAAGGGGAAGAACCCTTCTGATGCCTGTCAGACGATTTTTCCCGCTTATGCCGGCGCGGCAGTCGATTGCCACGCCACGACGCGCCAGTCGTCCCCCTCACGAAACCACACATTGGTATATCGGCTGCGAAGTGAGCGCACTTCCCCGCCGAGACGAACCACCTGAATGACAACCCCCGACGCGACAGCAGCGTCGTCCGAGATGACGTACCTCTCGTCCTCACGCAGCATGGAGAGATACTGCGATTCGCCGCTTTCGATCTTGGCCAGCAACTCCTTTTTGCTATCGACCTTGCCGGACGAGTGCGTCCAGATGAGGTCGTCGCTCAACACTCGATCGAGTGCCGCCAGGTCGGCGCTGGTCATCGCGCGGCACCGCTCGTCCTCGAGGCTTTTCAGGTCGATCCGTTGCATCGTGGTCATGTCTCACTCCGTCATTTGATTGGCGAAAAAGCGGTGGGCACGAGAATCCTGGTTTCCATCGCCTCGATCATCTCGAGAAGCCTGGTCAGGACCGCTTGCCAGGCCGGATCCGCGTAGAGCGCGGCCCGGCATCGAGTTCGCTCGTTGAGATCGGCGTAGCCCCACATATGAACGATCTGGTTGAGTGGACCGATCTCCGTCGAAAAATACCCCACCATCCGGGGAAGATGCTTCTTTTGAATCTCCATGACCTCTCGCTCGTAGAAGTCAAGATATGCCGGCACGCTGCCGGGTTTGACCGTATAGGTTCGTTGCTCGACAATCATCGCCATCCTTCCTATGCCTGCACCTGGACGGCCAAATGACCGATCCCTTCGATTTCCGCGTCCAGCTTGTCACCTGGCTTAAGGAATGTCCCGGTCTTAAGACCGACTCCGCTAGGCGTTCCAGTCATGACGATGTCGCCGGGTTCCAGCGTCACGTGTTCCGTGATAGCTGCGAGTTGCTCGGCGATGTTCCAGATCATCAGACTGGTTCGCGCATGCTGCTTCACTTCCCCGTTGACCTTGAGGGTCAATTGCAGATCGTCGGCATTGATTTGACCTGCAGGAACGATGCACGGTCCGAGCGGATTGCTCGAGTCAAATGCCTTGCCGCCGAACAGATCGAATTTCACCAGATGCTTTTCGTGAAACTGCCAGTCGCGCGCAGACAGGTCGATACCCACTGTGTAGCCAGCGATGCAGGACATCGCATTCTCGACCGTGAGCCTCGTCGCCCGCTTGCCGATGACGACGGCCAGTTCGATTTCCCAATCGAACTTTTGCGTCTGGACGGGGTAAGGCACGGAAGCGCCGCTACCCACGATCGCGGTAGTAGGCGGCTTCATGAACAGAACTGGAATTTTCGACGACTTGTCGAAATCCGCGTAACCCGCGTCCTGTTGCATGTGGTCCAGATAGTTCGCACCCAGCATGACCAGCTTGTTCGGGTAAAGCAATGGTGCGAGGATGTCATCGGCCGCTTGCGGGGCCCGAATCTCGCCGGGCGCGCCTTCTGCTGTGAGACGCGCAGAAAGGCCCGTGAGACGCTTGTGAGAGTGCTCCCAGTCGTCAAAAAGCTGCATCAGACCGCGGGCTGAATCTGCAGGGAGCAGATCCGGTGCCACCGTCGAAATCGGCCAATAGCGGCGACCGACCTCGATCACCGGGGTGGGCTTGCCTTGGTGACGGAACGTGGCGAGTGTGTATGAAGTAGTCATGGGTACGTGTTTCCGAAGTATCAAGAGACGGAGAGCTAGCCGGCGTCACCTTACGAAAAAGAAAAGGTCAGTTCCGCGTCTTCCAGTTCTGCAATCCGTGTGAGCTGGTTATATTTCGCGAGACGTTCCGAATTGCGCACGGAGCCGATCTTGATTTGGCCCGCGTCCGATCCGACAGCCAGGTCCGCAATGAACGAGTCTTCAGTTTCGCCTGAACGGGCGGATATGACGGTCGCATAGCCCGCTGCCCGTGCACGGTTCATCGCTTCGAACGCGCCGGAAAGTGTGCCGTTCTGATTTACCTTGATAAGCGTCGCGTTGGCCGCGCCCACTTCTATTCCGCGCGCGATGCGATCGGGATTGGTCACAAACAGGTCGTCGCCGACGATTTGCACCTTTGGGAAGCGCTTCGTGAATGAGGTCCACGATGACCAGTCATCCTGATCAAAAGCGTCCTCAATCGAAATCAACGGATATCGACTAATGAAGTCCTCGAGGTATTCCGCCATCTCTTCGCCGTCGAGCGTGCGCTGCTCACCGGCCAGATGATATTTGCCGTCGCGATAGAACTCGCTCGCAGCGACATCGATTGCGATTGCGACATCGTGACCGGGTCGCAACTTTGCCCGCTCGAATGCGCGCATCATGAGTTGAAACGCCTCGTCGGCGGACGCATAGCCGGGACTGAGACCGCCCTCGTCCGCCAGCAGGGTCGTGATACCGTCTTCGGCCAGCAGATCGCTTGCAGCCGAGCGCACGCTAACGAGCATGTTCAGGGCATCGCCGTAGGTCTTCGCACCGACGGGGATGGCGAGGAAGTCCTGAAAATCCATGCTTCGCCGGGCGTGCGCTCCACCGCTGAGGATATTGGTCATCGGCATCGGCATCGACGTCCGCGCCGTCCCCACGAGCTGCGCAATGTAACGGTGTAGCGGAAGCCGCTCGTGAATCGCGGCTGCCCGACAGATAGCGAGCGATGTAGCAATGACCGCGTTCGCGCCCAGTCGGGAGAGGTTCGCCGTGCCGTCGTGTGTGCGCAAAGCTTCATCGAGCCCGGCCTGGGAAGTTGCGGGCCGCCCGTTGAGAAGCTCGGCGATCTCGCCGTTAATGTTTTTCACAGCTTTGGAGACCCCTCGCCCCTCATGGAGTCCGTTGTCACCGTCGCGCAGTTCGATAACCTCGTGTCGTCCCGTGGATGCTCCTGATGGGGCACATGCACGTCCGCACGAACCGTCTCGCAGTTCCACGTCCACCTCAACGGTCGGGCGCCCACGGGAGTCGAGAATCTGGCGGCCGCGCACATGCAGGATATCGGCCGAGCGAGCTAGATTAAAGGAAGGATGTGTCACGTCATTTTCCCAGGTTAGTTAAACCACCGATTCGCGAACGTCATGTCATTGCTCAGCAATGTCTGTGCAACGCGCCGGATACCGCCGGTGTCGAGTTCAGTAACGTAGTCAACGGGAGAATCGCTATCGAGGCGCGCCAGCAGCAAACACCCAAGCAGCGGCAGAAGATGTGCGTCAAAGACTGCGGGGCCCTCGACGAGATAGCCTTCGACAAACGAACGCTCGGCGAATAACAACTCATTCGTCTTCGCCTCCCGGCGGTGTGCCTTGAGAATCAGATGAGCCAGGACAAACGCCACGTCGAAACGGGGGTCGCCCCAATGCGCGACCTCCCAGTCGACCACCGTGACAGTTGCGTTGTCGACCAACAGGTTCTTCGGACTGTAATCACCGTGGACGAGTGCCTGTCGCCGCTTGGTCACGCCTTCGATGACTGTCGAAACTGCGTCGCGGTATTCAGGATTGCGCTGCGCGACTCTTTCGAAGTACGGCGTCACCCGCAATTCTCGAAAGAACGTCTGGTCGGCGAACCGTTCGGCAAGCGCTGGGCACCTGGAGGAGCGCGAGTGCAGCATTCCAAGCAGTTCACCCACTCTCCGGGCAGTCGCGAGATTGACCGTGCCGGCAAGGAGCTCCTGCTTCCAGTTTTTCTGGGTGGGTGAGACCAGCTCCATCGCGAACTGGTTGCGAACGCTATCGCTCCACAAGACGCGAGGCACCGCACCCAGTCCAAGTAATTCGGTTGCGGCGTTCAGTGCAGCGACTTCTGTCAACGATCGCGCGGGGTCCGACCGCCAGTCAGCGGCTACCTTTAGCTTGTCCAGCGCCTTCTTTATTACGATCGAACCCTGGACAGTCCGGATCACCTGAATATCACTCGCCACACCGCCTGGCAGGGTCTGGCCGCTTTGCAGACGGTTGCACGCGTTGACCGGGTCTTTGCCGGAAAGAACCCGTACTACCTCTTCGCAAGCCCTGCTCCGCAGCTCAATGACCGAGGTATCCGAGAGGAACGCAACATGCGGCGTGGCGGTGACATTCGCATGTCCGACGATATTTTCGGGAGGGGTCGGCTCGCCTTCAACAACATCCAGTGCGGCACCGGATAGCCGACCGTCTGCGAGCGCGTCCAGAACAGCCTCGTTGCTGACCAGTCCGCCACGACTGACGTTGATAAGCAGCGGCTTGTGTTTGCAGCCTGAGATGAAACTTCCGTCGACCAGATGGTGGGTTTCGCTGGTGAGCGGCACGTGCAGGATGATAGCGTCCGCGTTGTTCTGGATATCCTGGACGCTGGCCGCCATCACGCCGGCGTCCGCGGTCACGGGGTAGTCTCCGTTCGTCGCGAGCACCGTGCATCCCAAGGCAGCCAGCTTGCGACCGGTGGCACGGCCGATCCGCCCGTATCCGATAATGCCGACCGTCAGTTCGGCAATACGCCTCAGCGGCCGGGAACCAGGCGCCCATCGCCCCTCTTTCACGTCGCGGTCATATCCGGCAATTGCCCTAAAGTGGTTCAGCAGAAGTGCGAGAGCATGATCCGAAACTTCTTCAACACAATAATCGGGCACATTCGTGACCCACGCGCCGACAGCGGTCGCTGCGCCAACGTCGATGTTGTCCAGGCCCACTCCCAGTCGAGCGACAATCTTAAGCCTGGTGGCGGACGTGATGGCGCGTGCGGACACAGGCGCCCAGCAGGTCAGAATGGCGTCCGGATCATGCTCTACCACCAGGCGCTCAATTTCCTCTTCGTTCCCAGCGACAGCGGGACCAGCAACGAGTTCGAATCCCGCCGATTCAATGACGCCGTTTCGACCCGCAGATCGGGCCACGCATAATCTGTGATAAGTACTTTCATCGCATTCCAGAGCTCGTTACAAGAAGGCCGACTGTCAGTCCCACAATCGTCAGGAGCGCAGGAAGTCTTCCGGCATCACCATGGTTCCCCATTGCTCAAGGGATTCCTGGTTATGCGGATTCAATCTCGTCGGGTATGTATCATTGAGGAAGTCTCCATCGGTCACGTGCTCGACACGAAAACCAGACGGGTCGTACCAATAATCCGAAATCGCTCCGCCGAGCGAATGACGCACTAGGCCCCACGATGCCTTGTACCCCTTCGACACCAGGTGTCGACGACCCATGCCGATGGCATCGAGATCGATCGTCTCGAAACAGACGTGATGTGCGCCATTCGTCGGGCCGCGGAAAACAGCGATGTTGTGGTGGTCGACATATTCCGCGCCGCGCGGAAACCGCATAACCCCCCCAATCACGTTCTCTTTCGTTTCTCCGATCAAGTCCGAGGGAAATGCGCCTAGCTTCTCCACAAACCATTCAATGATGGCTGGCGGATTCGGAGAGCTCATTACGACGTGTTTGAGCCCGATTATCTCCGCCGGCCCTACGTTGAAAATCGGAAACCTCCCAAGGCGGCGGCGTTCGCCCCCTGAATTCCAGGCGACCGCGGGACGACTTGCTGCTATCGGTGCGACGCGGGCAACGCCATGCACAAGTTCGATCCTGCGACCATCCGGATCAGTCGTCGTCACCCGTTTGCCACCGCCCGGATACTCCAGGTCTTCGACCGGAGCGCCAAGCCGCGCAGACAACACTCGCAGGCTCTCCTCCGAATCCACCTCGAACGCCACCCCGACAAAAGCGGAGTCCTCTGCACGCTCTGCGATATAGAGGTATGGTGCATCGTTGCATCCCCGAAAGAAGATGCGGTCTGGCGTTTCATGCGCCAATACCAGTCCGAAGTCTTCAAAGAACGTCCGGACGGCCGCGAGGTCGCGATGCCGGTATGTCGCATGGCTGATCGATCTAATCATGGTGTCTCCGACTACTTGGTTTGACTGCGTTCATCAACAGAAGGTCGCGCCCACGGAAGTCATGCCGCACCAATTCGCACTGTTCAGGCAATCGTCGACAGACTACGGCGCCCTTGGCGGGTTCGTCCATTCACCAACAATGTCGCTCCTGATTCTGGACGTCAGTATAGGCCAACCGAGAGCACACGTGTGCATCATCGTTTACCCCTGGAGCTGTGAGAAATACTATGAACTGAGTTTCCAGCAACAATTTTCTGGTGGCCTCACTAGTCCACGCTGGCCTCTGCTCACGTGCAAAACCCCCAATCTATAGGGGTTTTGTACAGGCATCACTACCTGATGAACGATAAGTATGACGTCTGCTAACTCCAGTTAGGCAGTACCGAACCTCATCGATTTTTCTTGCACACGTATGCACTACCGACTATATTCGGTCCGTCCTGAGCAATTGAAGATATCGTCCTTCACGAAGATGTGTGGAGGCGCCGTCGACCTCCGCCATGAATACCTCAAGCCCTCGCCCACACCTCTCTGCGACTGGCCTCGCCGTTTTGCTCACGGGCCAGCTACTGCCGATCATCGATTTTTCAATCGTGAACGTCGCGCTCGCGTCAATATCTCAGACGCTGAAGGTGACGCAAACGTGGCTTGGAATGGTTGTCGCTGTCTACGGCGTGGCGTTCGCGGTCTGCCTGGCAATGGCAGGCCGTCTTGGCGATAATTTTGGGCGGCGCCGGCTATTCGGCATCGGCGTGGCGGTGTTTGCCGTGGCATCCCTACTCTGCGGACTGGCCACTTCGATCTGGGTGCTTCTTGCGGCAAGAGCGTTGCAAGGTGCCGGCGCGGCATTGGTCGTACCGCAAACGCTTGCCACCATTCATGTTTGTCTGCATGGCCGGGAACACTCGCGCGCACTGGGGATTTACGGCTCCATCAGCGGGATTTCGTTCGTGGTCGGCCAGGTGCTTGGTGGATTGTTGGTCACGGCGAACTGGGGTGGCGCTGGATGGCGCGCTGTATTTCTTATCAACCTGCCCATCTGCGCCGGTGTTTTGCTTCTGATGTGGCGCACCATTCCCGAGACCCGTGTGGAGAAGGCTATTAGCGTTGACGTTTCCGGCACGGTGATTCTTGCCTTGTTGACTTTATGCCTGCTGATCCCGCTAGCGCTTGGGCCCACCATGCACTGGCCAATCCAGTTGGATATGCTCCTTGCTTGCGTGGTGCCGCTGATGTGGCTCCTGCGGCGTGTCGAAATCAACCAGGAACGGCGCGGCGTATCTCCGCTACTTCCGCCAGCGCTCGCACGGCTTCCAAGTACACGCTTTGGCGCACTGATTGCCGCGATCATGTTCTCCAGTTGGAGCGGTTTCATGTTTGCGTCCGCCCTGACGCTGCAGACCGGAGCAGGCCTATCCCCGGCAAAGGCCGGGAATTCGTACGTTTCTCTGGGCATCGCGTTTTTTGCCGGATCGCTGCTGACACCCCGGCTGGTGGCACGGCTTGGTAATGTCCCGACGTTGTTGTCCGGGTGCGCGGTACAAATGCTTGGATTAGTTACGCTGATGGCGACGTTGGATTATGTGTGGCCGCATCCCGGGCTCGTCAACCTGATCCCGGCAACCGCCCTGATTGGTTTTGGCCAGGCGTTGATTGTCAGTTGCTTTTACCGGATCGGTCTATCGGATGTTCCTGCATCGCAGGCAGGTGCTGGAAGCGCGATGCTTGCAACGGTTCAGCAGGTTTCGTTTGGACTGGGACCCGCAGTCTTCGGAGGCATATTCAGCTACATCCTGAGAGAAACCAGTGGGAGTTACCTGCATGCAATGCACGCCGCCTTGCTCACCGAACTGGCACTGATGTCCCTTCTTTGTGTCCGGGGAATCCTTTACCACCGGTGGCAGCAGACACTCAAATGCGCACCTTACAACGCAGCACAGCAATAGACCGGCTGACAAACGGACTCACAACGGTCTGGTCGACCCCCGAAGCACCAACGACGGTTCAAACTGGATGGTACCGGCCGAAGCCTCCGGTGCGCCATCCGTTTGACGCTTGTCGAGACGGGACAGCAGGACAGTCGTGGCGGTGATGGCGATGTCTTCGACCGGCAACCGCACTGTTGTAATGCCCCTTTCGGCCAATTCGAACCACGCCGGGTCGTGATATCCGACGACGGAGACATCTTGTGGCCACTCGAGTTTCAGTGTCCTCAGCGCCTGCAGCGCACCAAGCGCCAACTGCGCGCTGCCCAGGATGATGCCCGTCGGGCGGTTCTTTGCCGACATCATCGAGGTGACAGCGTATCGCGCAAACTCCGGACGCGGGGCGCCGAGCGCGATATTTGCGGGCTTCAGGCGACGTTCGGCCAGCGCGTCCTGGAAGCCGCCAAGCCGCTCTCGTCCTGTGCTGAATGTTTCATCGCCACCCACGAATGCGAGTCGTTTATGGCCACTATCAAGGAGGTGCCGGGTCGCCGCCTTGATACCAGCGCGATCGTCGATAACGACTGCGCTCCCAGCAAGATCGGCGTGCACACGCACGAGTTGCACCGTTTCGACGTTCTGCAACAACGCGCTGCTTTCCGGCCGCGGCGATGCCGTCGGGACAATGATTATTCCCGCCGGGCGCGTCTCGAGTATCGCCCTTAGTTCACGCAATTCGCGGTCAGGATTATCATCAGTGACCGAAAGCAGAAGCTGCATCGAATGCGATGCGAGGGAGTCAGCCACGATTTTCGCAACGGTCGCGTAAAAGTCGTTCTGGATATCTGGAATGATGAGGCCCACAAGCGAACTGCGCCGACCACGCATCATTCTGGCCGAGGCGGACGGGAGATAGCCCATCTGCGCGACTACCGCGCGGACGCGCGACTTGGTGTCCTCGCTAATCTTCGGACTATCGGCCAACGCGCGAGAGACCGTTGTATGCGAGATATTCAGCGCTTTCGCTACATCGCGTATCGTGACTCCCGCGTCGCCTCGCAGGGGCAGTCTTGCTTCTTGCGTGACGTTGGAACCCATGATTATGATCTCTCCGCTAGAAGCACATTAATTTCAGCACACTTTTTGGCACGTGAACGGGCCGGTCATGTCTGGGATCGAAGATCCGCAGTCATATTCATGTCGCATTTTACACCGCCCAAATTCGCCACCATCAAGTGTTGAAAACCTGTACCTATCAAAAACTCCTTGCCTGACGCCGCTCCCGGACAATCAAAGTCGCTTTAGAAAAGCCGCAACCGGTTGCCTTTGCCAAGTCTCGCGACGACCAACTGAGGCGGCGGCATTTTTCGCTCACGCACACGTGTGCGCTTTTTTCCTATAGTCGCCGTAGGTCCGTCGGCATGTGGTCGTACCCACAAAATCATTGCCAAAGCATTTCGGTATTCATCCATGAATGTGTTCGTTGGGAAATGAGATTTCGCGCGATCGGTGGCTCTAGGCCATTCTCGAAGGGGCGGGAGTTTGTAAGCCATCTTGAAGTCGCTCCCTCCTCCGCTCGCTGACGTCACACTATAAGTAAAAGTCTATACAAGCATAAGCAAGCGGTCTTGGACTCCCTGTCCGAGCGTTCTTATCATTGCCGTCATGCTTCAACCGCCGCCCGTTCATGAGCACATCGGCACATGTGGACGCGAGCGGTGGCCACGGCTCCGGCCGTCGCAGCACGGTAGGAGGCAGCATGACCTCATTCGACGAAGCCGCAACCATGCGCAAAGTGTGCGGGCGATTAATGCCCCCGCTCTTCGCGATGATGTTCGTCAACTCCATCAGTGCGGTTCAGTGCAGCGATCCGGAAACCGGCCACTACTACGACGACACCCGGCGCTATATCGACGCAATCGAATGGCTCAGCGCCGCGGACTGTCAGCGTATCTACGAAGACAATGCCCGCGTGGCGTACCCGCGGCCCTCCCATCAACTCGAACAACAGTCCGGCACACAGTGGCAACGGTATGAATCCCACTTCGAATCCCATCGGCTGGCGCGAACATGAATCCGCGCCTCATGCAGACACGGCAACGCTCGACGCATTGCGTGAACTGGCGGTTTCGTTGCTCAGCGACAATATGGCGCGCGCGAGCGGCATAGTCGGCTTGCGGACCTACCATCACCCCAAGCCGATGGCCGGCACCGCGGTCACTGTCCATACCCGCGCCGGCGACAACCTTGCGATTCATCGCGCGTTCGACTTTTGCCCGCCGGGCGATGTGCTCGTGATCAACGGCGCCGGCGAACCGATGCAAGCACTGATGGGTGAGATCATGGCCAGCTTCGCGGAGAGCCTGGGCGTGCTGGGCCTCGTGATCGACGGTGCGATCCGCGATGTCGGCGCGCTACGTCAGCGCGATTTCCCGGTGTACGCGCGTGGCGTGACGCATCGCGGGCCTTACAGAAACGGCCCTGGCGAGATCAACGTGCCGGTCACAATCGGCGGGATGCTGGTTCATCCCGGGGATATCATCGTTGGCGACGAGGACGGTTTGCTTGCGATCTCGCCCGCTGACGTCAAAGCGGTGATCGAAGGCGCACGGCGGCAGCATGCGAAAGGAACGGCGGCGCTAAAGTCTACCGCCGATGGATGTTTCGATCGTTCGTGGGTCGTGCCTCAGCGCGACCGGATGATGGACAACTGACTTCCCGCGCGGCGCCGGAGCGTGCATGGCGCTATTGGTTCGCCGCGTACCATGGGTCGCGGCCACGTCATTGGCTCAACGCTGCAGGAATCGTGTGCCTCATGGCGGAATTTCTGAACGCTGCAACGCTCCTTGAACTCGCGCAACGTGCGCAGCAGCGCGCTGCCGCGCCATGCATGTGTACAAGAAGCACCGCTGGACGGCTGGCAATTGCAGCCGCTTTCTCTCGTCGAAATGCAGTTCAAAGGAATCGGCGCGCTTGCACCGGACGAGGGTCCAGAACCCACATTCAGCGAATACCTGCCGGGCAACGCGAACTACTGGTCGGCCGACGCGCCCGTCGCGCTACGTCACTTTTCTTAAAACCCTTGTACAGCGTGGTCATGGCCGCCGTATCCGGGCGGCCTCCGCCAGGCGCTCACACGAGCGCTTCAGGCACAATCAGGCCGGCACGGCTCGTGGTCACGAAGAGAGTAACCGGTTTCATTCGCGGCAGGCCCTAATAACTTATTAAGTTGCGCGACATTGGCGGAGGTCAGACGTTGAATTCGTTTTGTGAAAATGACGTGATTGAGCATGACAACATTGCAATTCTTTGGAAAGATCACGACCGTGCTTTCGGCAGGACGTGGCGAGTTAATGCCGATGGCACGCAAACTTCTGTGCTAATCGTCCGGCCCACCGGCGAGCGCCCGACATCTGCCAGCCTGGATAGACTGTCGCATGAGTATCGATTAAAGGCCGAATTGGGCAGTGCATGGGCAGTTCGGCCGCTGGATCTTGTTCGTCAGGGCGATCGGACCGTGCTGGTGCTCGAAGATCCCGGCGGCGAGCCACTAGAGCGGCTGTTGGGAACACCGCTTCAGATCGACCGCTTTCTTCCACTGGCACTCGGCATGGCCCGCGCTGTGCGTCATGCCCACCAGCGGGGTCTGGTCCACGGCGACCTGAAGCCAGTTCACTTCGTCGTCAATGAGGCGACAGGGTCGGCGTGGTTAACCGGGTTTGGCCTTGCCGCACGGCTGCCACGCGAGCGCGAGACGCCCGCGCCACCCCTATTGCTCGCCGGCACGCTCGCCTACATGGCTCCCGAGCAAACGGGACGCATGAATCGCTCGATCGATACTCGCAGCGATCTTTACTCGCTCGGCGTGACGATCTACCAGATGCTAACGGGCTCCCTGCCATTTATTGCATTCGAGCCGATGGAATGGGTCCATTGCCACATCGCGCGCAATCCTGTATCGCCGGACGAGCGCCTGGCGCACATCCCGGCTCAAATCTCGGCGATCGTCATGAAACTGCTTGCGAAGACCGTGGGAGAGCGTTATCAAACGGCGGCTGGCCTCGAGCAAGATCTTCGCCGCTGTCTGACTCAATGGGAGACCCAAGGCAGAATCGACCGCTTCTCGATCGGCGAACGCGACATCCCCGGCCGGCTCCTGATCCCCGACAAGCTTTACGGGAGAGACCGCGAAATCGCGAAGTTGCTCGCGGCCTTCGATCGCGTCGTGCACACCGGATCTCCCGAGTTGGTGCTGGTTTCCGGCTACTCCGGTATCGGCAAGTCTTCCATCGTCAACCAACTGCATAAGGTGCTGGCTCCGTCGCGTGGACTCTTCGCAGCAGGCAAATTCGATCAATACAAACGAGATATCCCGTATTCGACGTTGGCACAGGCTTTGCGAAATCTGGTCCGACCACTCCTTGGCAAGAGTGAAAACGAACTCCGGGAATGGCGCGACGACCTTCGCGAAGCGCTGGGCCAGAACGGACGACTCTTGATCGATCTCGTTCCCGAGCTCGAACTGATCCTCGATGAACAGCCGCCCGTTACCGAACTTCCGCCTCAGCAAGCGCAAAGTCGCTTCCGGTCTGTGTTCCGGCGATTCATTGGCGTGTTCGCCTGCGCAAAGCATCCGCTTGCATTGTTTCTCGACGATCTGCAATGGCTGGACGCCGCGACTCTCGACCTTATCGCCGACCTGCTGACTCAATCGGACGTCCGGCATTTGATGCTGATCGGCGCTTACCGCGATAACGAGGCCGATGCCATGCATCCCCTGATACGCAAGCTCGGCGCTATAAAGATGGCTGCTTCAAAGGTCGAGGAGATAACGCTTGCGCCGCTTGGTTGCGAAGATCTGAGGCAACTGACGGCGGACGCGCTTTGTTGCGATCGCGAGCAAGCGGCACCTCTGGCGCAATTGGTGCATCTCAAGACGGGGGGCAACCCGTTTTTCGCGATTCAGTTTCTGCAGGTGCTCGCCGAAGAAGAATTGCTTTGCTTCGAGCATGAGGCGGGGTGCTGGAGTTGGGACCTCAAGCGCATGAGAACGATCGGCTACACCGATAACGTCGTCGAACTCATGGTGGGGAAGCTGAGTCGCCTGCCGCTGGAATGCCAAAATGCGCTACAGGAGCTTGCCTGTCTTGGGAACGTCGCGACGGAGGATACGCTTTGCATCGTTCATGGAACGTCGAAGGAGGACCTCCACGCGGATCTACGGGAGGCGCTTCGTTCAGGGCTCGTGGATCGCCTCGCGGGTGCATATCAGTTTGCCCACGACCGTATTCAGGAAGCCGCTTACTCGCTGATTGCGGATCAATCGCGCGCCGAAGCGCATCTGCGAATCGGACGCCTTCTCGTCGCACATACGCCCGCAGAAAGACGCGAGGGCTCGATCTTTGAAATTGTCAATCAACTCAACCGCGCCACCCATCTGATCACCTTACGAGAAGAGCGGGAGAAGTTGGCCGAATTCAACCTGATTGCGGGGAGGCGTGCCAAGGCCTCGGCGGCCTATGCCTCAGCGCTCAACTATCTCGTGGCCGGCGGGGCACTGCTGCGTGACTACGGCTGGCAACATCGCCACGAAGTCATGTTCGCGCTGCAGTTCGAGCGGTCCGAATGCGAGTTTCTGACCGGCGAGGCGGTAGCCGCAGAAGAGCGCTTGACTGTGCTTTCCGACCGCGCAGCGAATGCCGGGGAGAAGGCGAAAGTCGCTTGTCTGCGAATGAATGTGTGCACCACGCTGAATCGGAGCGACCGAGCCGTCGCCTTGGCACTCGACTACCTGCGCCGCGTAGGCATCGATTGGTCGCCACATCCGACGGTAGAGCAAGCACGGCGCGAATACGATCGAATCTGGTCCCGGCTTGGGAGCCGTACAGTCGAGGATCTTATCGATCTACCGCTGATGAGCGACTCCGAGTCGCTTGCCACTATCGAAGTGCTCACTGGAATGTGGCCGCCAGCCTGGCTTACGGACGCGAACCTTGCTTCCTTGACTATTTGCAGGGCGGTCAACCTGAGCCTCGAACGCGGCAACTGCGATGCATCGTGCTTAGCCTATGCTGGCCTTGGCAGGATCGCAGGGACACGCTTTGGCGACTACCAGGCAGGATTTCGATTCGGCCAGGTGGGATACGAACTCGTCAACCGACGCGGGCTTGTGGGCTTACAGGCCAGGACGCTTCACATGTTCAGCTTCGTTGAGCGTTGGAGGAACCACGTGCGGTCCTCCCTCGATTTGCTGCGGCGTACGTTCGAAGTCTCGAACAGAATCGGCGATCTGCTCTACGCGGCTTTCGCATGCAATAACCTGACCGCGGTTCTTCTCTTCGCAGGCGATCCGCTTGCCGACGTGCAACGCGAAGCCGAGCACGGCCTTACGTTTTCGCTGCGCGCGCGCTATGGCCTCGTCGCCGATGCCATCGTCACGCAACTCGCACTTATCCGGATGCTTCGCGGCCTGACGCCTGAATTTGGCCGTCTCGACGACGAACTGGCTTTCGAACATCACCTCTGCGCGGGCTCCGCCGCCGTTGATGAGTGCTGGTACTGGGTCAGAAAAATGCAGGCGCGCTATTTTGCCGGCGACTATGCCAGCGCGGTCAATGCCGCTTCGAAGGCGCAGCCGCTGCTTTGGCTAGCTACCTCGGAGGAGGCAGAATTCCACTTCTATGGTGCGCTGTCGTTGGCTGCATATTGCGAGCAGGTGCCTCCGAGGGAGCGGCAGAAGCATTTGGCGTCACTTACTGTTCATGAAGAGCGCCTGGCCATTTGGGCGAAGAACTGCCCAGAGAACTTCGAGAACCGGTTGGCCCTCGTGAGCGCAGAGATCGCCCGCCTCGAAGAACGCGAGCTCGACGCTCAACGTCTTTATGAGCAAGCCATCCGCTCGGCTCGCGCCAATGGCTTCGTTCACAACGAGGCGATCGCCAATGAGCTTGCCGCGCGTTTTTACACGGCACGTGGTTTCGAACGAATCGCGCAGGCCTATTTGCAGGATGCCCGGTGCTGCTATCTGCAGTGGGGAGCTCACGGCAAGGTGCGACAACTCGATGAGATGTTTCCGCATTTCAATATTGAGGAAGCTGTGCCCAATGCAACGAGCACGATCGGTATGGAAGTCGAGCACCTGGATCTCGGGACTGTAATGAAGGTGTCGCAGGCTATTTCGGGGGAGATAGTCCTTGAAAAACTGATCGACAGGTTGATGCGCACAGCGCTTGAACAAGCGGGAGCCCGACGCAGTCTGTTCATTCTGTTGGAAGACAACTCTCCACGGATGCAGGCGGAAGCCACGACTGCAGACCATGCCGTATTCGTCCAGCTGTGCGACGAGCCTGTGGCCTCAGCGGCTCTGCCACAGACGCTCCTCCGCCATGTCTTGCGAACGCGAGAGAACGTCGTTATCCATCATGCGTCCGCCGATTCCTGCTTTCAGTCCGATCCATACATCGTCGCGCATCAGTCTCGTTCGATTCTCTGCTTACCCGTGATCAGCCAAACCAGGCTTGTTGGTGTGCTATACCTCGAAAATGATCTGGCTTCGGGTGTGTTTGTTCGGTCGAGAGTCGCGGTCCTGAAGTTAATCGCCTCCCAGGCTGCGATTACACTCGAGAACGCGCGCCTCTATCGCGCGCTCGCGCAACGGGAATCAAAGATCAGACAACTAATCAACGCGAACATTGTCGGAATTATCATTTGGGATCTCGACGGTCGAATTCTCGAAGCCAACGACGCGTTTCTGAACATCGTCGGATACGCCCGCGAAGACCTCGTTTCTGGCCGGCTAAGTTGGACTGCCCTGACGCCAGCGGAATGGTTGGACTACGACATTCAACGGTGGGTGCCGAAGCTTGAGCTAACGGATACGGTGGAACCTTACGAGAAGCAGTATTTCCGTAAAGACGGTAGCCGTGTGTCCGTACTCATCGGTGCAGCGGCCTTCGAAGAAAATGGGCGGCAAGGTGTTGCGTTCGTACTTGATCTGACCGAGCGCAAAAAGGCAGAAGCCGAAGCGCGTGAAAGCGACCTGCGATACCGCGAAACGCAAATGGAGCTGGCGCACGCAAACCGTGCCGCGACATTGGGGCAGCTTACTGCCTCGATAACCCACGAAGTCAAGCAGCCGATCGCGGCGACGCAGATCAACGCGGCGGCCGCCCTGCGCTGGCTGGACGCCAAGCCACCGAATCAGGAGGAGGCCCGGCTAGCACTTGCGCACATCATTGACGACGCAAAGAGGGCTAGCCACATCATTGGCCGCATTCGTGACTTGTTCAAGAAAACCCTACCGCGCAAGGACACATTTGATATCAACGAGGCCATTGCTGAAGTGATCAAGTTAACTCGTGGCGAAGCGGCAAAGCACAGCGTCAAAGTCTCGACCATATTGTGCGAGGGATCGCCCAATGTGGTCGGTGACCGCGTTCAGATTCAACAAGTCATGCTCAATCTGATGGTCAATGCGATCGAGTCGATGAGTGCCTGGAGCAGCTGCCCGCGTCACTTGCTGATCAGCACGGTTGCCGATCTATCGAATCACGTGTCGATAGCTGTGGAAGACTCCGGCCCCGGACTGCCCGCACACCACATCGAGCGCATCTTCGATCCGTTCTACACGACAAAGCCGGGCGGCTTGGGCATGGGTTTGTCGATCTGCCGATCGATTGTCGAGGCACACGGAGGACGCCTGCTGGCTGTGCCAAACATGACTCGCGGTGCCAGGTTTCAGTTCACCGTTCCCGCCCGGCCCCTTGGCGGGTCATGATCCAAAGCCGGAAGCCGCTATCGCGTCCACTCGTCACGTCTGCCAGCCAAATCAACAAATCTGGTCAACTTGGGAACGACGCCTAGCGCTTCCGCTTTACGAACGAGGTCAGCCACTGATCCTGCAGCCAATTTTCTCATCGCATTACCGCGATGGACTTTCACGGTAATCTCGCTCAAGTCCATTTCGGCGGCGATCTGCTTGTTCAGCAAGCCAGCCACCACAAGGGTTACAATCTCGCACTCCCGTTTTGTGAGCGATTCGTAGGCATTTCGTAGCAGAGCAACCGATTCCTCGGCCTCCAGCCGTTCGCGGTCACGCTCGAGCGCGTGTGCTACGGCATCCAGCATATCCTGCTCGCGAAACGGTTTGGCAAAGAAGTCCAGCGCGCCTGCCTTCATCGCTTTGACTGTCATTTCAATATCGGCGTAGCCAGTCATGAACACGATCGGCATACGAATGCCGTTCTTCGTCACGTCTTCCTGAAACGAAAGCCCGTTTTCGCCGTGCAGTATGACGTCGAGGATCAGGCAGCTTGGCACATTGGGTTTCCGAAAATCGAGGAATTCCTGAGCCGACGAGAACGTCTCGACGCAGAGACCGGCCGAGCGCAGCAATACACTCAATGACCGCCGCATCGATTGGTCGTCGTCAATGACGTACACAGTCAACTTCCCCGTTCCCTGGTGAGTCGGCGTCAGAAAGGATTGCGAAAGCATGTCGGTTCCTCGTGGGCGCGCCGAGGACCTACAGCGGGGCACTCGCTCCCCGGCTGCACCTCGCACATCGCGCGCTACCGCGCGCTGATCCACCGAGCCTGCACTGCGCTGGCGATGGAATGATCGAGGATCAGAATACACGCGCGGCATGCGGAATACAATATACGTACGTATTGCGTCAACTCATGAAGAATCCGACCGCTGCACCGCACGGCCACATCCGTTTATTCGTCGCGGAGTAACGATAACAATGCACACCATTCCCACATACGTGCTACTGGCCTTTCACTTCGAAGCGGGCAAATTGTAACGTCCCTTATACCTAGATATCGTCGCGAACAATACCGCCAACACTTAATCTACTTGAAACGAGATAGACAGCGCGCCGCTCGTCGTCGTTGAAAAGAGAAGTGGGGGCGATATCTTGCAGACCACGCCTGTTGCCTCAATTGTCGACGACGACCAATCCTTTCGTCTCGCCCTGAGCAGCCTCGTTCGATCCATGGGATGGAACGCGCATTTGTACAAGTCAGCCGAGGCGTTTCTCGACTCCGACCGCGCGTCGGACACCACCTGCCTTCTTTGCGACGTTCGCATGCCCGGTATGTCGGGAGTCGAGATGCACGAGCGACTGCTTGCGCGAGGCATTGCACCACCCACGATCTTCATCAGCGCATTCCCCAGCTCCGAGCTGGAAGAGAGAGTACTGAGCAACGGCGCACTTGTGCTCCTCGAAAAACCACCTTCGACAGCGGCGCTCGTCCTTTGGCTTTCGAGCGCCCTGCGCGGCACCTGAAAGACGAATCCAATTCTCAACGCAGACGTCGCGGATGCAAGAACGACTCCGGATTCTTACGTCGTCAATGCGCCTGACGCCGCGTGTCGCACCACTTGAATCGCACAGCGCGTCTCCACTTCGGCTAGCGTTGGTTTAGCAAACCGGGCAATCGGATACGGCCACGTCACGAAGCTGAGGCTAGTCGATACCAACGTATGTTGCACGGCCTGCAGCCGATTACTAACATTGATCCGAGAATGGCTTCGATGGGCTTGTCAGAGATTCCAACAATCTGATGTGGCTCGAGCAGTTTCTTGCCAAGGACATCGTACTGCTTGCTACGTGCCTGGCGCTGCTTATCGACTCGCTGTCACGGCCATACAGTGCTTGACGAAACGTTGCGGTACGTCAATGGGTGGATCGGTCGTCCCGACCCCTGCGGCCTCCTAACCGGCGGAGAGTGGAATGCCGAAGAATACGTATAGCTCACAAATTGCCAGTGCTTCCAGTGTCAACAGCGCCTCGGCAAACCGTCACTCGCGCCGGCGCAATGCGTGCAGTGTTCGTATGCCCGAATGCGATCAGGCGTTGCGGTGGCGGCACATTACTACGGTGCTCGCAACCTGCGGCGGCGGTGAGCATGGGGATAAGCGATGCATGCTGCGGCACGCCGTCATTGAGAGCGCTTCGTTGGTCTTTGGCTGCAGCGGGCGCAATGCCACGATCGAGATTCTCGATCGACCTACCCCGCGATCGGCGGTCCTTTCATGGCGCGATCCAACTGGCAGCAGCTACGGATATCAGTTATGGCAAAAGCGGATTGCCAGGCAGACCGGAAGTTGCGCGCTGACAGGCATCCCGATACATCGCGGCGACATCGTCTTCCGGCCCCGCGGGGCGAGAATCAGACCAGCCAATGCATCGGCGATGATCCTCGCTACCTATATTGAACGGCCTCACCACCTACCTGAGCGCCTGTCCCGTGTGTAATCCGCGTGCGGCGCTGACGTCATAAAAAATCAGGAATCAAACGTTTGCTACGCGTGCGCGTTTCGGAATTGAAATGACAGGCCCCCTGTAGCGGACGTTCGCAGTGTTGTCGCAATAGATTGTGAACGTCCGCCTTTTTTGATGATTGAGGTATGCAGACCTGATTGCCGTGTTCACCGCGACGCACAAGCGGTGCGCGAAAAAAGCCGGCTGTGAGTTGCGTCTCCAGTAACCGGGACTATCGTGAACCCACACGAAATCCGCTATGACGTTTCTCAAGAGTGGCGAGGACCGATAGGTAAATGAGACTTCATTGGAGCGAGCAATGAAAAATGCAGGTCAAGTCCCCCTCTTCTTAACGACAAGCGCCGGAATCGCCAGTCGTCGGAAATCTGCAACCGGCAACGGCCGATTGCTTTTTTTGTGTTAACCAGCCGTGCCATAAAACGTCAACAGGTGATTTATGAAATACGCACTCGTTCGGACGCCTACTCCTGAGACTACGGAGATGAACAACGTAAGCGCCGGGTTTCCAGAATCTCGAAGGCGGCATGTTGTGCCTCGAGCGGTTAGTCCTCGATCCATCGTTCGGCTGAACCGTCGTGACCGACTGAAGACGGCAGCCGCGTCGTTGCGTTCGCCGAAGCGTCGGGCACGCCGTATCGCGTTGCGCGACCGCTGTCGATGGTGAGCAACTCGGCGGGCGACGGCATGCGCACTGATCATTGACCAGCCAAGGTCACACCTGTCGACACAATACTTTGGTGCAAGTGTATCGGTACGTCTTCGTTAAAAGATCCGACCAACTCGGCTCGGCGGTCCGATTAGCTTTTGAGGGTTTCTCGCGTGAAAGTCGAAGCTGTAGTATTCCGGCAATTGCGTCGCCTGGCCCCCGTTCTCGACGACATCCTGAACGCAGGCGAGCTCGAATATGCCGACCAGGCTGTGAACCTCGCTGCCTTAGCGAACGTGTGTTCACTGTTGTCTCACGAATATGCCAGGCGCTATCCAGACGATACCGAGCAAGCGCGTCGTGGAATCCGGATCTCCTGATCGCAGTGGGCAGCGGGTGCGTTGCCTGCTGCGCGGCTATCAATGTCGCGAGAGCGACTCATATTGCCTGTGGAGTCAAATAGGCATCCGACGAACCCTTGCACGGGACCACTATCGCGTTCAATTGGATTCGTTTACCGATCGCCTGCAACGGGAATGCGATTCATACAAATCATATTTATTAAGGAATGAAATTGATATGAAAAAAAATGAGAGGCGACTGCTTCAAAGCCTCGTAGCCGTAACCTGCGTCGCCCTGAGCGCGTCTGCCCACACCGCAGACCTGACACGCGATAACGGCTCGCCCGTTGGCGACAACCAGAACTCGCAGACTGCCGGTCCGAATGGGCCAACTTTGCTGCAGGATTCGCAATTGATCGAGAAGCTGCAACGCTTCGATCGTGAGCGCATTCCAGAACGCGTCGTGCACGCGCGCGGCACTGGCGCGTTCGGCGAATTCGTGCCCACAGGGGACATCAGCGATCTGACGACAGCGAAGGTGTTCACGCCGGACACGAAGACGCCCGTGTTCGTGCGCTTCCCGACCGTGATGGGCTACCGCGGTTCACCGGAGCAGGCACGCGATCCGCGTGGCTTCGCCATCAAGTTCTATACGACGCAAGGCAACTGGGATCTCGTCGGCATCAACTGGCCGATTTTCTTCATTCGTGACGCGATCAAGTTTCCCGACTTCGTCCACGCGAATAAGCCAGGTGCCGTGACCGGCGTACAGGATCCGAACGTCGCATTCGATTTCTTCGCGCACACGCCCGAGGCGACGAACATGCTGACACACCTGTACACCGACGAAGGCATGCCCGACTCGTATCGGCACATGGACGGTTTCGGTGTGCATGCGTTCAAGCTCGTCAACGCACAGGGGCAGGTGCACTACGTAAAGTTCCGTTTCAAGAGCCAGCAAGGCGTGCACGGCATTCGTCCTCAGGACATCCCCGGCACGATTGGTGCCGACTGGAACCTGATGACGAACGACCTGTACGGTGCACTGAAGGCGGCGAATGATCCGAAGTGGGATCTGTATATCCAGGTCCTGAGTCCGCAAGACCTGGCCAAGTTCGACTACGATGCGCTCGACGACACGAAAGTCTGGACCAGCGTGCCCGAGCGCAAGATCGGCACGCTGACGCTCAACCGCCTTCCGGACAATTATTTCGAGACGACTGAGGAGTCGGCATTTGCGCCATCGCGGATGGTTCCGGGCATTGAACCGTCTGAAGACCGCATGCTGCAGGGACGACTGTTCTCGTACGCCGACACGCAGATGTATCGTCTTGGCGCGAACTTCAACAATCTACCGATCAATCGTCCGCGCGTGCCGGTGGTGAATAACAACCAGGATGGGGCGATGAATAGCGGCGATCGCAAGGGCGAGGTGAACTATGAGCCCGCGAGCCTTGGCGAGATTCCACAGGATCCGCGCGACAAGTACGTCCGGACTCCGCTCACAGGCAGGACGCAGCAGGCTGCGATCGGCAAAACGCTCAACTTCCGGCAGGCGGGTGAGTACTACCGCACGCTGTCAATGCAGGACAGGCAGGATCTCGTGACGGCGCTGT
>NZ_JARESU010000089.1:0-33382 GCF_046027075.1 Paraburkholderia sp. RL18-085-BIA-A
CCAGGTCTTGGCGCCGTTTGGCCGGACCCTCAAGGCGAGCCCGTTACCATCCGCAAGAAGGTAGGGACGTGCACGCGATCTGGCGGCACGGAACGCCAACTCCGACTTCGGTTCGACGCGTCTGGGCATGGGTTTGCCCCCGAATCTGGTATACGCAAGAGTATACGCAAAAATCGTTGACGTTAGCGGAATGTACAGGATCTGTAGGCAACAAAAAACCCCGTAAGACCTTGATCTTACGGGGTTTCTCGGACTACTTCGGCTTACGCCGGAACAACTGTTGGTGCCCAGGAGAGGACTCGAACCTCCACGGTGTTGCCACCGCTAGGACCTGAACCTAGTGCGTCTACCAATTCCGCCACCTGGGCACGTCTTCAAGCTAGACCGCTATTTTAGCGAGCTGATGCAGCGTGTCAATCCCTACTTCAAACAAACTTCGCTTTATCAAACCGCCCGGTTTAGTTGTGCAGAAAAGCACTGCTTTCACTACTCAACTACCGTCCTGCTAACTACACAAACCGATCGCACCAACGAGTGAATCGGACCACGTAGCTTCACACAAAAATTGAAGCCGCCCGCAGGCGGCTTCAATTTTGAATCTGGTGCCCAAGAGAGGACTCGAACCTCCACAGTGTTGCCACCGCTAGGACCTGAACCTAGTGCGTCTACCAATTTCGCCACCTGGGCAGGTGATGAACAGCAAAGACCGCCATTATAGCGACAGATTGAGACCTGTCAAGCGTTTCTCCAAAGTTGCGTAAACATCGCGCCGACCCGGCTGCGCGCGCCTCCCAGCGACTATTGACGGGCCGCGTGGCGCGCAAGACGGGTGTTAGAATGCCTCGCAGTAGTTCGTTGGCACGGTGCACCCACGCCCGTCGACTCAGCCTTGAACGAGCCGGACCCGAGCGGTTTTTCCAGTGCAATCGCAAGTGCAACTCACGCGCAGCGCAAACGCATTCCAAGCCGAGCCACAACGCCGACCGACGTCCATGCAACGAGAAAAAATCATCGACAAGCCCTTGAGCAAATTTCCGTATCCGATTCCAAGCCGCGAAGAAATTCTGGGCGTCCTGCGCACGAGTGAAGCGCCGCTTGCCGCGAACGACATCGCCGAAGCCCTGTCGATCAAGCGCCAGGAGCGCGAAGGATTTTTCAAGCGCCTCGGCGCGATGGAGCGCGACGGCCAGATCCGGCTCGATCAGCGCAATCTCTATCAGCTGACGCATCCGTCGAACTTTGTCGCAGGCCGCGTGCAAGGCCATCGCGACGGCTACGGCTTCCTGATTCGCGACGACGGCCAGGACGATCTGTTCCTGCCCACCGCCGAAATGCAGAAGGTCATGCACAACGACCGCGTGCTCGCGCGCATCGTCGGTTATGACCGGCGCGGCCGTCCGGAAGGGCATATCGTCGAAGTCACGGATCGCGCCAACAAGCGCGTGATCGGCCGCCTGCTCAATGAAAACGGCGCGCTGATCGTCGCGCCCGAAGACAAGCGCATCGGCCACGACATTCTGATCACGCAGAACACCAAGAAGGCCAAGGTCGGCCAGGTGGTGGTGGTCGAGCTGACCGATTTCCCGAGCCGTCATTCGCAGCCACTCGGCCGCGTGGTGGAAGTGCTCGGCGATATCGACGACCCCGGCATGGAAATCGAAATCGCGGTGCGCAAGTACGGCGTGCCGCACGAGTTCAGCCCCGACGCGCTCGACGAAGCCGCGAAGCTGCCCGACGAAGTCCGCCCGGTCGACGCGCGTCACCGGGTCGATCTGCGCGACGTGCCGCTCGTCACGATCGACGGCGAAGATGCGCGCGACTTCGACGACGCGGTGTACTGCGAGCCGATCCAGGTCGGCCGTGGCGAGGGCTTCCGGCTGATCGTCGCAATTGCAGACGTGTCGCACTACGTGCATCCGAAGAGCGGGCTCGACGCCGACGCGATCGAGCGCAGCACCTCGGTGTATTTCCCGCGCCGCGTGATTCCGATGCTGCCGGAAAAACTGTCCAACGGCTTGTGCTCGCTGAATCCGCATGTCGACCGTTGCGTGCTGGTGTGCGACATGGTCGTCACCGCGCGCGGTGAAGTGAAGGCGTATCAGTTCTATCCCGGCGTCATGCACTCGGCCGCGCGTCTGACCTACACGGAAGTCGCCGCGGTGCTGAAAAACACCAAGGGCCCGGAGGCCACGCGCCGCGCCGCCTTGCTGCCGCAATTGCAGAATCTGTACGGCGTGTACAAGTCGCTGTTCGCGGCGCGCCAGAAACGCGGCGCGATCGACTTCGATACGACCGAGACCTACATCGTCTGCAACGCGCAAGGCAAGATCGAACAGATCGTGCCGCGCACCCGCAACGACGCGCACAAGCTGATCGAAGAGTGCATGCTGGCCGCGAACGTCTGCGCGGCCGACTTCCTCAAGCGCAACAAGCATGCTGGCCTGTTCCGCGTGCACGCGGGGCCGACGGCGGAAAAGCTCGAGAATCTGCGCACGTTCCTGCGCGGCATGGGCCTCACGCTCGCCGGCGGCGACACGCCGCACGCGAGCGACTACGCTGCGCTGATGGCGCAGATCCGCGAGCGGCCCGATGCGCAGATGCTGCAAACCATGCTGCTGCGCTCGATGCAGCAGGCGGTCTACAGCCCGGACAACATCGGCCACTTCGGTCTCGCGTACGAGGCGTATGCGCACTTCACGAGCCCGATCCGCCGCTATCCCGACCTGCTCACGCATCGCGCGATCTACGCGATCCTGCAGGGCCGCAAATATCAGCCGGAGCCGCCGCAAGGCGTCGAGCTGAATACGGCGCTGTCGCCGCGCGCCCGCGCAATGCAGCAGGCCGACGATGAAAAACGCGGCCGGCAGCGCGGCAACAATGTCGCGATCTGGGAAGAGCTGGGGCTGCACTGCTCGGCCAACGAGCGCCGCGCGGACGAAGCGTCGCGTGACGTCGAAGCCTGGCTGAAGTGCTACTTCATGCGCGACAAGCTCGGCGAGGAGTATGGCGGCATGGTGAACGGCGTCACGTCGTTCGGCATTTTCGTGCAGCTCGATTCGCTCTTCATCGAAGGCCTCGTGCACGTCACCGAACTCGGCTCCGATTACTTCCAGTACGACGAGATCAAGAACGAGTTGCGCGGCGAGCGCACCGGCATTCGCTATCGCCTGTCGGATCGCGTGCGTGTGCAGGTGAGCCGCGTCGATCTCGACGCGCGCAAGATCGACTTCCGCCTCGTGCGCGACACGCCGATCAAGCCGCCGGCCGCGCGCGGCTCGCTAGCCGACAAGGGCTCAGGTGAAAGCGGCGGCGCGCGCGTGCGCGTGTTGCCGCCGGTCGAAGGCGGCGCAGCGGCGCCGGGCGCGCGGCGCAAGAAGGCCGCGCCCGCGCAAAGCGCGGCGGTCCAGGAAGCGCGCGCCGCGCGTGGCGCGGCGAAGAAGCACGGCGCCGCGGCCAAGGCGGCGACGAAAGCGACCGCACGCAAGAAGCGCTGAAGCGGTTTCACCGCCTGAACCGCGCGCATCGGGTACGTTCCTACGTGCCGGTTGCGCGCGGTCTGCGTTTTATCGCAGCCACGCGCGCATGGATGTGCGCACTCGTATGCGCGGGCGCGGCAGACAGCTAAGAGTATTCAGGCAAAAATATTCAAGCGCAGCACTCAGGCACGTATTCATCACAGCAGCGCACGTCGAACGCGCGCTCAATCAAAGGTTGTTCAGTCATGGCACGTCTCAAGGTTTTATATGGTTTCCACGCAGTGACCGCGCGTATCCGGCACGATGCGTCGACGGTCGAAGATGTCTATTACGACGCGACGCGCAAAGACCGTCGCATGACCGAATTCCTGCACGCGGCGAAAGAAGCCGGCGTGCGTCTGATCGCCGCCGACGAAACGCGTCTGTGGGGTCTCGCGCACACCGAGCGTCACCAGGGCGTGGTGGCCCGTGCGGGTGACCTGCCGCTCGCGCAGAACCTGGCCGAACTGCTCGACGGAATCAATGGTTCGCCGCTGATTCTGGTGCTGGACGGCGTGACGGATCCGCACAATCTCGGCGCCTGCCTGCGGGTGGCCGATGCCGCCGGCGCGCACGCGGTGATCGCGCCGCGCGATCGCGCGGTGGGGTTGAATGCGACCGCCGCAAAGGTGGCGAGCGGCGCGGCCGACACCGTGCCGTACATCACGGTCACGAATCTGGCGCGGGCGCTGCGCGAGTTGAAGGACGCCGGCGTGTGGGTCGTCGGCACGGCGGGCGAAGCCACCAAGAGCCTCTACGACACCGAGCTCGACGGTCCGGTGGCACTCGTGATGGGCGCCGAAGGCGAGGGCATGCGCCGCCTCACGCGAGAGACTTGCGATGTCGTCATGCAGATTCCGATGGCGGGCACGGTCGAAAGCCTGAACGTATCGGTGGCGAGCGGCGTGTGCCTGTTCGAAGCGGTGCGGCAGCGGGCGGTGAAGAAGTAATCGCCCGCTCGCGCGTGCCACTCCGCGCGCGTCACTCCGGTAAACTAGCTGTTTCTACTGCTTGCCAGCTTTCCCATGACTCAAGACGAACTCAAACAACTGGTCGGCCAAGCCGCCGCCGACTATGTGAACGCCAACGTGCCCGAGGGCGCGGTGATCGGCGTCGGCACCGGTTCCACCGCGAACTGCTTCATCGACGCGCTGGCCGCCAACAAGGCGCGCTATCGCGGCGCGGTGTCGAGTTCGCTCGCCACTACCGCGCGTTTGCAATCGCACGGCATCAAGGTGTTCGACCTGAACGAAATCGATTCGCTGCCGGTGTACGTGGACGGCGCCGACGAGATCGACCACAGCGGCGCGATGATCAAGGGCGGCGGCGGCGCGCTGACGCGCGAGAAGATCGTCGCGTCGGTGTCGGACGTGTTCGTCTGCATCGCGGACGCGAGCAAGCTGGTCGACACGCTCGGCAGCTTCCCGCTGCCGATCGAAGTGGTGCCGATGGCGCGCACCGCGATCGGCCGGCGCGTCACTGCGCTCGGCGGTGTGCCGGTGGTGCGCGTGACCAAAGAGGGCTCGCCGTTCATTACCGACAACGGCAACGAAATCATCGACGTCAAGGGTCTGCGTATCAGCGATCCGCGCACGCTCGAGATGCACGTCAACGCATGGCCGGGCGTGGTCACGGTCGGCCTGTTCGCGGGCCGTGGCGCGAATCTGTGCCTGCTCGGCACGGACTCGGGCGTCGAAACGATCGAGTACAGCAAGGGTTGAGCGGTATGTGGTGAAGTTGGCGCGAGTCTGCGGTCAGCGGGCTCGCGCGCGTTTCGTTTGCATTGCCCGCTTCATGTCGTATCGGGTTGAGTTGATGCGTGGCGCGGCGGATTGCCGGTGCCATCTGCTGTAAATACTTAGCCACCGGAACAGACTCCGGTGGCGCATCGTTTGGCAGCGCTGCTGCGTAAGATGCCGCGCCGGATCGGCACGCAACGTGCAGATCGGGTCGACCGACGCAGCGATATCGGCGTCACTCGGCAGACGTCCATTCCCCTGACGATCACCGGCCCTAACGGCCCGGCTTCGATCGATCTCCGCAAAGCACACTCATTGCTTTTATCCACGCGCGCCTGCCGTTCCGAAAGGCCGTCGCGCGCGCAATCCGCGACGCGCGGCGCCGACGCGCCGCCCGCTCCAATCATCAGGTGTGTAGGCGCGCGCGAGGCATCTAGGCGCCGGTTCGATTGGGCGGACGAAAGGCCCCAATTATTCGCGCACTGTCGCATGTCGAATGTGGGCACGCGCACGCACGGCAATGAATGTGGCACATACACTCGTTGTTGAGCCCAACAGGCGTTTCCGACAGGCGGGGAGATCATGAGAGTGGCGATCGTGCACGACTGGCTCGACGCACCTGGCGGTGCGGAGAAGGTGCTCGCGCAGATCATCGAATGCTTTCCCGAAGCGGACCTCTTCAGCCTCGTCGATTTTCTCGAGGACCGCAAGCTGCTCGGCGGCCGGCCCGTGACGACGTCCTTCATCCAGAGCCTGCCGCTCGCGCGGCGCCGTTATCGCGCGTATCTGCCGTTGATGCCGCTCGCCGTCAGACAGTTCGATTTGACCGATTACAACCTCATCATCTCGAGTTCTTCGGCGGTCGCCAAGGGGGTGCTGGTGGGCCCGGGAAAGACGCACGTGAGTTACGTGCATGCGCCGCTGCGCTGCGCGTGGGATCAGCAGCACGAGTATCTTCGCGAAGCGAATCTGACGCGCGGACCGAAGTCGTGGGCGACGCGCGCGATGCTCCATTACCTGCGCGGCTGGGATGCGCAATCGGCAAATGGCGTCGATCGCCTGATCGCGAATTCGCACTTCGGCGCGCGACGTCTGATGAAAACATACGGGCGCGATGCCGCGGTGATTCCGCCGCCGGTCGACGTGCATCGCTTCGAGCTGCGCACGCACAAGGACGATTTCTATCTGACGGTAGCACGGATGGTGCCGCACAAACGCATCGATCTGATCGTCGAGGCGTTCAACGCGACGCCGCATCGCAAGCTGGTCGTGATCGGCGACGGGCCGCAGATGGCCGCGCTTCGCGCCAAAGCGGGCCCGAATGTGACGATGCTCGGCAATCAGCCATTCGAAGTTTTGAAGGACTATTTGCAACGCGCGCGGGCTTTCGTCTGCGCAGAAGAAGACTTCGGCATCGTCCCGCTCGAAGCACAGGCCTGTGGCACGCCGGTCATTGCGCTCGGCAAGGGCAGTGCGCTCGAAACGGTGGTGCCGGTCGGCGAGGTGCGCGCCACTGGCGTATATTTCGGAGCCCAAACCGTCGTGTCGATGCTCGGCGCGATCGCCCGCTTCGAACGGCTGCGCGAGCATATCAGCGCAGCGGCCTGCCGCGCAAACGCCGAACGGTTTTCGCCAACGGTCTTCCGGCGCGCGTTCATGGCCGAGGTCACGCGGACCGTCGCGGCAGCGGGCGTGCGTCAACCAGTGGAGGCAGGGAAACGGGCGGGCGCGGTCTGGCAACCCGACATGTCGGGCGAGCGCGCCAACCGGCATCCAGAAGCAGCCGGGGGCGCCGATGCGCTTACGCCGGGTACGTCGGACTTTTGAGTTGACGCGTTGGGCGGGCCTTTGGCGCAGGGCCCGATCAGCCGGTTTATTGGCACATTGTGAATTGCTGAAGGCGCGAACAGGAAAGCTTTTCGTCGTATCGCAGTAGGCTGTAACGAGCCGTTCGGGTGTAGGCGTCCGGCCGGCTGTCGCTGTCGATTCGCTTCGTCTGGCCTCGCAGGTGGCACGCGCAAGTTCGAAGCGCGGGCACGGGCGAGTAAGGACGAAGCGGGTCACCTCAACAACGCGTTGCTGGGTTTCATAAAAGACATCGGGGCGTGCAGAGTGGGCAATTTGCGTGGTGCTCACTGGCGCAGGCTTGCCTCGCGTATGGCTATAACGACCTGAAGCAGATGTTCGCCGGCGTGGACTACGTGCCGCTTCAATACACGGTTTTCGATGTGCGCGGCACGCGGTCCTGGCTCGTGGCGGCGATTCACTGCAACAGGCAGTCGTTATTCGTTCGTCGTGTAATTGACGCATGCGGAGTACGACCTTTGGACGAGGAAGAATCTAATCTCATGAATGCCGATCGCCTTCCGGGACCTTTTCCCGATGTTGCTCACACCTGGGCCATGCTGCGAAGCCAGTTGCCGATCACACCCATTCGTAACGAAGAGGATTACCAGCAGATGGTGCGGGTAGCCAACACGCTCTCCGATCATCTGAGCAGTAATGGGGAGGATCCGCTTGCCGATCTGCACGCGATCGTCACGGACCTGATCGGACGATGGGAAGCGCACAGCGTGACGATTCCAAAAGAGGAGCCGCGCGAAGTCTTGCGGCATCTGCTGGAAACGCACGGGCTCAAGCAGAAAGACCTGATAGGTATCGCGTCGCCCACCGTGGTGAGCGACATTCTTGCGGGGCGCCGCGCGATCAGCAAGAAGGTGGCGAAAGCGCTAGCTTCGCGTTTTCATATGGACGTCAGCGCGTTTCTCTGAAAGTCGCCTGGCGCCGGCATCGTGCCGTGCTCTGCACGGCACGATGAGCTTTCGCGCGCTTTTTGATCGTTTCATCCACGCCGGCGCCGGCGGCCTGCAATTCAGCCGTTGGCAGCTGGCGCTTCTGTATCTGGCGCTGTTTCAGTTGTGGGTTGATCAAATGTTCAAACATGAAGGGGCCGCACCTCGGCCCGGCGCAGCCCGTTCGTAGGAAAACGCTTCAAGGTGCGCGGATCAGCGCACGGCCTCCTGCCACGCCCCGCGCATCGCGCGCAGGCCCACGCGCCATTTGCGCAACGCAAGTCCCACGCCGCCGCGTTCGAACGCCAACGACAACGCGCGCAGGAACCCCGGGTCCGAGGGATCTCCGATGAGCGTCGAGTAAGCGACGAACGCCCATCGGCCGGCCGGGCTCAGGTATTCGCACATGATGAGCCGAAGATTGAACGACGCGTTATAGAAAGCGACGTCGTTGAAGGTGAGACGTGGGTCTTCGTGTCCGCGTTGGGCAGGGAAGTGCTCCACCAGCAGCGACGGATCGTAAATCAAAGTCCAGCCGCGCCATTGCACGTCCAGACTGAAGGCAGTCTCGCAGTGAGCCTGCGCGCCGGTGCCGCGCAGGCGCGCATCGAAGCGCAGTGCGCCGATCGCCTCGCGGCGGAACGCCATGTTCACACCCTTGAGCACCTGGACCGCGCGGGCTTCGCCCTGGCCGACATGATGATTGCCGATGATTCGTCCATACCAGCGCACGAGGCCCACGCACGGCTCGCGGCCTTGCGCGGCGCCGTCGCGCCCGTGCGCGCGCTCGTGCAAGATATCGCGGCCGCCGAGACCGCCGAGCGTCGGATCGCCGGCAAACGCGCGGGCGATCCGCGCGACCCAGTCGCCATGCGGCGCGGCATCGTCGCCGGTGAAGCAGAGCACATGGCCGCTCGCGCTTTCTATACCGAGGTTATACGCGGCGACTATTCCCGGTGTGCGTACGAGCAGCACGAAGCGACGCGGATCGGGCCGTATGGCTGCGCGGGTGCGCAGCCAGTCGAGCGTCGCGTAATCGTCATGGCGCGCGATCACGATCACTTCGTCGGCGCGGCGTTCCTGAGCGTCGAGCGCCGCGAGGCAACGGGCCAGATCGGCGGTGCATCGATACGTCGGCACGATCACGGACACTTTCATGAGTGGCGCGCGGATCGGCATGATCAGAATGCATTGCGCCCGACAAAGCCTTTCAAGATCGTGATGAACACGATTTTCATATCGAACCAGAACGACCAGTTGTTGATATAGAACAGGTCGAACTTGATCCGCGCTTCCATCTTCTCGACCTTGGTGGTGGCGCCGCGATAGCCGTTCACCTGGGCCCAGCCGGTGATGCCGGGTTTGATCCGGTAGCGGTGCATATAGCCGTATACCTGGTCCTTGTAGAGATCGTCGTGTTCGACCGCGTGGGGGCGCGGGCCGACCACCGACATCTGCCCGCGCAGCACGTTGAGGAACTGCGGCAACTCGTCGAGGCTCGTGCGGCGCATGAAGCCGCCGAGCTTCGTCACGCGCACGTCGTTGCGGGCGGCCTGGGTGATCAGGCCGTGCGCCTCGTGATGAACGGTCATCGAGCGGAACTTGTAGATCGCGAACGGCTGGCCGTCGACACCCTTGCGGATCTGGCGAAAGAACACTGGTCCGGGCGAGGTGCGCTTGATGCCGATCGCGAGCACGATGAACACCGGCGCGAGCGCGAGCAGCGTGAGCGCCGCGAACAGGCGGTCGAACATCAGCTTGGGCCACATCTGCGGCGGCGAGATGGGCGTCGCGCTCAGATTCAGCGTGGGCAACCCGACCACATCCACCGGCGCATGGTTGAACAGCGACAGGCTGCGCACATCGGGAATGAAGCGCAAGTTCACGAAGTCGTGTCTGAAGGTGCGCGTGAAGCGATAGAGCGTATGTTCTTCGGAAAGCGGCAACGCGAGCCACACTTCGTTCACGTGCTCATCGCGCACCTTGTCGGCGAACGCATTCAGATCGGTCAGCACCGGCAGGCGGCTAAGGCGCGGGCCATAGGCGCCGGAGCCTTCGACGCTGGTGTCGAACACGCAGACCGGTTTGAAGCCGGCTTGCGGCGCATGTTCCAGATGCGCGAGCAGCGTGCGCGAAAAGCCGGGCGCTCCGACGATCGCGACCGTGCGCATGTTCATGCCGCGACTTCGCACGCTGCGCAGCACGACGTGCATCGCGCAGCGGGTGACGATGATCAGCGCGCCGGAGATCAGCGTCGAATAGCCGAACCACAGACGCGACACCGCATCCATCCGGTGCAACGTGAACGCCAGCACGAGGCCGGTGGCGACCACCACCATCCACGCGGCGGCGATCCTCGCCAACACCGGCGCCAATGCCTTGCCGCGCCACGTTTCATACACGCCGAAGCCCGGAAACAGCAGCAGCACGAGCACGCAGTTGAAGGCGATCAGAAGGCGCTGGGTGTCCGACAACGCGATTGGCATGGAGTAGCGCAGCCAGTGAGCCAACAGACCTCCCGCAATCACGAAGAGTGCGTCGAGGCATCGCGCAGTATTCCTGAACATATTGGTCTTTCTTATCCAGTAGTCGAACGGTGCAGCGTTTATTCGACCGTTTCGGCCTGGCGCAGGCGCGGCAGCAGACGGTCGAATTCACGCTTGACGAGGCCGTAGCATTCGCACGCGCGCGCTTCGAGTCCCTTGCGGTCGAGCACCTTGATGTGGCCGCGGCTGTGGTGGATCAGGCCTTCGTCATGCAACTTGCCCGCTGCTTCGGTAATGCCTTCGCGGCGCACGCCGAGCATATCGGCGATCAGCTGCTGGGTTACCGTCAGATCATTCGACGCGACGCGATCCACTTCGATCAGCAGCCAGCGGCACAGTTGCTTGTTCAGCGCGTGGTGGCGATTGCAGGCCGCGGTTTGCGCGACTTGCGTGAGCAGGGCGTGCATATACAGCAGCATCAGGCGGCGCAGGAAATCCGAGCGGGCGAATTGCTGCTTGAGCGCCTGTGCGCTCATTCGGTACGCGAAGCCGGCGCATTGCACCTGCACGCGGTTCGGCATGGTTTCGCCGCCGGTGAGCACCGGCACGCCGGTCATGCCTTCGCGGCCGACCGCGGCGATTTCGACCGAGCTGCCGTCTTCCATCGTCGAGAGCATCGAGATGATCGCAGTGGTCGGGAAGTAGACGTGATGAATACGTTGGCCGGAGTCGCACAGCAACTGCTCGGTGCGCAGATGAACCAGTTCGAGGTGGGGAGCTAGCGCTTGCCATTCGTGCGACGGCAATGCGCCGAGCAAATGATTACCGTGCAGATCTGATTGAAGTGTCAACATGATCGGTCCTCGCGTGAAAGGCGCGGTTTGGCGACTTTCTGTTTTTGATCCGATGCCTGTATCCGTTTATGTACGACATGCTGCCCGCAGAGCAGCGAGGATGAACAGGACCGGCCCCGTATTGGCCTTGGCGCGTCACCACCGTTCTTTTGAAGCCCCGATGCGGCGACGCCGTGTTGCGCAGGGATAGTAGCGAGGAGCGTGCCAACGGCATGCAAAGCGAGCGCTGGTGCGGCGCAGCGAACCAGGCCCCCTCATTGTGCGAAGCCGAATGTGTCTTTTTGTTTCAATTCTGTACAACGCCCTGCCTGGAAGTCCGCGTTTCGCGGCTCGGTCTAAAAGGACGCCAGGTATTGATGGCATTGGCTTTGTGGGTGATGACGGGGACCCGCGTACAGTTGTCTGAAGGTTGCAAGTGCCCTTGCGTGCTCGTCGTAATGCGATGTCCGGGATGTGCCGGAATTGATTCAGAAGTGTTCCATGCGCTACGTTCGCTGCCGTACGGTTCGCATTTCTGAAGAGCCGGGAGTCGCGCAGGGACCAACAGTGATGCCGCGAACCAGACACATGCACGCGCGAAGCGCGAGGTTTTTCGCGGCTTGCGAAGAAGTGCCTAGTTCAACGGAACATTCAGCGGTAGAAGGTGGCGGATATCGCATTGATCGCGCGCACTTCGCCCGCGGGTGTCGGGCATGTTGCATCATCTTTAAATGCGGAGTTGGCTGTGCCCGCAACGATTCGTTGCAGCGACGCGAACGGGGTCGCTGCGATCAGCGGCACGATGCGAGGACGGTTCGGCGCGAGGTGGAACCAGTCGTGCGCGGCCCGGTAGTGCGGGTCAATGATATGAACGAAGCGCGCAAAGCGCTGTGCTTCGATGACGAGCCGCCAGCCTTCAGTGGTGTGCTCGACGGCCACCGTCAGGCCGAGGTCCTGACGCTCGTTCACGCGCCGCTCGGGCAGGTGAAACGTTTCCGATACGATCTCGCCGCTCGCCACGTCGCGCAGTGTTGCAATCGTGACCTCGTGTGCGCGCGGGCCGAAACGATAAGCGTGCGTGAAGTCGAAGAACTGGCCGAGTCTTGCGGCCGCACTAAGGCGTTGCACGCTGTGCGGCTGCAACTCGACCGGGCAGTTCGCGGACGCAACCCGAACGTTGCCATCGCGCAGGCAGACCAGTTCGAGTTGCGCGCTAAACGTTTGCGGGCGCTCGTTGATCAGATGAATGTCGAGGCCGTTGAGCCCTTCGTCGGTGATGACCACCTGTACGGGCTGCAACGTTTGCGAGAGGCCGTGCAGCGCGCTTTTAGGCCTTCCTGTCGCGTCGATCAAGCCCCATCCCGCGCCGGCCCGCAGATCCTGCAACTGCCACACGAGTGCGCCGCCGCAGTTCGAGTCCGCGCGCCGCCATTCGGCGAACACGTCGCTCATCAGCTCGGCCACCACGGCGCGCGACAGATCCAGATAACGCTCGGTGTCCTCGTAGCGCAGCCGCGCGGCGTCGACGCCGTAGCAGGTGCGCAGATAGTGGTCGCGCACGTCGTCGAAATCCCAGCCCGCGCCCGGGTCGCGCGGCACGGCGGCCTTCCAGCGCGGATCGTGCGAGTTCAGCGTGCCGAGCGCGTCATGCAAGGTCGCGTCGTCGGGCACGTTGGCGAATGCGAGGCATTCGGCGGCGAAGCGCACCTGCGCGCGGCGCACGTCGTCGAGAGGACGCTGATACGCGCCCACGCCATAGTAGTGCGTGATGCCTTCGTTGGTCGAAAACGGCCATGGGCCCCCTGATGGCGAGTTGCCGACATAGGGCAGGTCCGGCCGTTCGCGCGCGACGATCGCGGGCAGATGTTCCGTGAACACAGCTTGCGCGCGCCGTGAAGGCGGCAGGCCGAACATCGCGGCCTGCTGGTCGGCCTCGCTGCCGCCGCACAGCACCGCGAGGGCGGCGAAGCGCCGCGTGCGGATCAGAAACTGGCCGGCTTCGCGCTCGATCGACGCTTTGAATGCTGCATCGTTGGGGTAGTCGAAATTCGCCAGCGCGAAGTCTTGCCAGACCAGCATGCCGTATTCGTCGGCGAGCGCGTAAAACGCATCGGACTCGTACACCATCGTGCCGCCCACGCGCAGCATGTTCATGCCCGCGTCGCGAGCCAGCGCAAACGTGTGCCGCAATTGCGCGTCGGTGCCGGCGAGCGTGACGAGGTCCGCGCTGGTCCAGCACGCGCCGCGACAGAACACCGGCACGCCGTTCACGCGCAATGCGAAGCCGGCGCCGTCGGCCCCGCGTTCCACCTCGATGCTGCGAAAGCCGATCGAACCCAGCGCGTGACTCGTTGCGTGGTCGTCATCGATTTGCAACGTCAGAGGATATAAAGTGGGCGCGCCGTGTGTGTGCGGCCACCAGCGTTGCGCATGAGGTACGCGCACGCTGCCGCTCAGTGTATATGCATCGCTCCATTGCAATGACGAGGCAGACGTGCCGCATTTGAGCGTGGCGCGGCAGGTGGCGGCATCGTGCGGATACGCGAAACGTAACGTCAGCGCAACAACCCCGTCATCGTCTTCGATGCGACTCGTCAGATCAATCGTGTCGAATGCGTGCGGCGCGGTGCCCAGCAATTCGACCGGACGCCAGGGGCCGACTGCCTGGATCGACGGACACCAGCCAGGCATATGGCCGAGCAGCGTGGTGCGCACGTTGCGCAACGTGGGCGGCGACACGAGCCGTGGCCGCCAGCGCGCACGCGAGCGCTTTTCCGCCAACGCTGGTGTCAGCGAGCGAAAGCATAGTGCGAGCGTCGTGGTGCCATTCAGTTCGATGTCCAGATCATGTGCGATGAACATCGAATCGGATTCGAGGCGCCTGACGCCGTCGATCCACACTTCGGAGAGCGTGGCGAGCCCGTGCAGACGCAAACGGCGTTTGCCCGTTCCGGTGAGCGTGACGCGATACCAGTGATCGTCGAACGCGAGCGGCGGCGGATCATTGGTGTCGAACAGGCCCGCCGCGCGGCGCGCGCCGGCCACGGTGCCGGGTACCTGCGCTTCGAGCCAGCCGTGTGTGGGCAAATCCGCTGGCGACTCGCAGGCGCCCGCTGGCGTGCTGAGACATTGCCAGCCTGCGTCGAGCCGCTGCGGCCAAAGTGATTCACGCGTGCTGTCCACGCTGGCGACGCTGACGCCGCTGTCCGTTGCCTGCTCGATATGCAGCTCTTGACCGGCGTGGGCCGCGTCCGCGCGCGGGCCGCGGCCCTCGCCACTTTCATCAGCCGCCGGATCAAACATCAGTGCATCCACGGCGCACTCCCGGATAGTCGATGCTGCGCGAGACGAGCGTCACCGCACCAGCGCGGCGAGCGGCGGCAGCGTCTTTTCATAAGCACTTTCCAGCACGTCGAAGCAATCTTCACAAGTGTCGCGCCGGCCGCGCGCGATGGCCCGCACGAGCCGGAACTGCATCACCATCGACTCCGCCGCGATGCGCTTCGCCGAATCGGGAATCGACTGCGGAATCTCGAAGCCCTGGGTGGACAGCCACAGCAGATACTTCGACAGAAATTCGAAGTTCGCGCCGAGCTGACGCATCAGGTTGAACGAATACGGATGGAAGAACGCTTCGCCGCGTTCGAGCAGCATATCGAGATGCGCGGGAAACGCGGCGCGCCATTGCGAAACCGGATTGTTCAGTGGGCGGCGCAGCAAATGTGCGCCCAGTAGTTCCGCCGACGCATCCGCGAGCGCGCTGCCCTCGAGCGCGGGACGCGTCTGCTTGGCGAATTCCACATATGGGAACAGCAGATCGGGTTGCTGCGTGAACTGCGGCAGCTTGCGGAACACGCCGTCGTAGTCCTCGCCGTCGAGCCGGTGATAGCCGGTGTTGTGAAAATAACCGAGGCGGCGCGCGTCGGGATCGATGAAGTCGATGCCTACCGTGGTTTTCGGATGCTCGCGGCGATACGACGTGGCGCGCGTATTCGGCAGGTAATAGCCGTCCACTTCAACCAGCACGGTGTGGCCGCGCAAAGTCTGCGCAAGCACGCGGGCTTCGAGCGAATCATAGATAGCCAGTTCCTGCACGTGCGTGCCGTAAAGCCGTTCGAGGTCTTCGAGCGGAAACTTGAAGAACGTGAACTGGTCGCCCTCGAAATCCTGCGTGACGGTGAAGGCGAGCGCAGCGCGCGGATCGAGCCCGAAGCCGTGCAGCAGTTCGATCCACAGATCGACGTAGCAGTTGGTCTCCTGCCACACGCGCTCGCCCTGATGCAACGCGTGCGGCACGTGCTCGCGCAAACGCGCGCCAGCGGCGCTTTGAGCGGATAGGCCGGCGTGCAGCGGCAAGGCGGAAAGGGTGCCGGTGAGCGCCGTCGTTGGAGAGGGATTCATGCGCCGGCTCCCGTGCGTTGCGCCGCTTGCATGTCCTGCATCCCCTGTGCGACGCGCGCTTCGGTGTCGCCCCACAGCAGCGCGCGCACGTCGTCCGGCCAGCGGTTCACGTCGAGCCCGTGATGACGGAACAGCGCGAGCGTGATGCGCTCCATGCCGAAGCCGACACACCCCGTATGCGCGACCGAGCCGTCTGCGCAGGCGATCTTCCAGATCGCGCCGAAGTGCTCCATGTGATAGTTGAACGACAGGCATGCGGTCTTGCCGCGCGGGTCCGCGACCGGAATCAGCAGCTCGAACTTCAGCGCCTGGGCACGCTGGCTATCGGCGACGATCTTGCCGCCGCGCCCAAAGAACGGATCGTTGGCGAGGTCCACGTCGACCGGCAATTGCAGCAGCGTCACCAGCAGCGAGCCGCGTTCGATCCACATCTGCCGGAACGCCATCACCTGTTCGGGGTTGCCGAGGCGCACGTATTCGCGCTGCCGGAACATCTGCATGCGGCCCGGATCGAGCGACGGCTCGTGACGGAAGCAGTACGACAGCACGTCGATCGTGCGGCCGTCGGCGGGCAGCGCGCCGCGCCGCGCGATCACCGGATAGATCGGATAGCAGGCGGCAGGCGTCAGCACCACGCGCGTGGGCTTCTGCTGCGCCATCCATGCGTCGCTGCGCTCGTCGTCGCTCTCGCTCATCGCATCGTCGAGGGCGCGCAACAGGCGCTGGTGGCCCATGTCGTTGCCGCAGAACGAGTGGATCGTACCTGCCAGATTCGGAAAGCTCTTCAGATATTCGCTGTCCTCGAAGTCGGTGCGGCGCATGGCCGGCGGGAAGCGCAGCAGTTCCGGCTGCTGGTCCGCGCCCAGATGGGTGATCGCCACGTTCAGGCGGTCCACCACGTCTTCGAAGATCTGGCTGCGCCCATACAGGCCGTTTTCGCCGGTATCGATCAGCAGGCCGGCGGCAAGCAGTTCGTCGCGAAAGCCCGGCGCTGTTGAGGCTTCGGCCGTCGCATTAGCCGCGGCTGCCGCGGCGGTATCGGTCATTGTGTTCATTCAGGCTTTTCCCGGGGTGGCAGGGCGCTGCGCGAGCAGCAGGCTCGCGGTGTTCTGCGCGATGCGGTCGTTGTTGATCATCAGCGGTGCGGAGTGCAGGTCGCGCAAATGGCGGCCGACGCTGTACGGTGTGCCGTTCTTGTAGCCCGCCATGCCGCAGATCATCAGGACTTCCTGAACCACCTGCAGCGCGGTGTTCGAGATGCTGGTCTTCAGCGTGTTCATGTCGGATGCGAAGCCGAGCTGCACCGCTAGCGGCGCATCGGCTTGCGCGCCGCCGTGGCGAGCCTGGTGCGCGATGCGCGCCGCTTCCAGCGCGACCGACAGGCGTGCCTGCATCATCTGCAGCAGGCCGACCGCTTCGGCAAGGCGCAAGCCAGCGGGCGGCACCGAGCCGGGCTTCGCGCGGGCCTGGGCGCGGAAGAACGCCTTCGCGCGATTCACCGCGTCGCATGCGATGCCGGTCCACACCGAAGCCCATAGCGTGTGCGAAACCGGCAGCATGGTCTGGTCGGCGATCTCGGCGAACGGCGTCGCGAGTATCTGCTCGGCGAGTCCCGTCGCGACGAGCCGGAAGCCCTCGCTGCAGGTGCCGCGCATGCCCATTGCGTCCCAGCCGCCGCGCTTTTCCAGTTGGGTGTCCTCGCGCAATGCGACGATCAGCACCTGGTCGGCGGCGGCCGACTCAGCGGTGCGGCGCGCGGTGACCAGAATGCCGTCCGCGTGCGCGCCGTACGAAATCGTCGGTGCGAGCTTCTCGATCCGGAAGCGCGCGCCGTCGAGCTCGACCGAGCATGCACTGGTGCGCATGTTGCCGCCGATGGTCTCCTCCGACGTTGCCGAAGCCAGCAGCCATTGATGCTCGACCAGTTGCGCGAGCAGATGCCGGTGCCAGGCTGATCCGCTGCCATGCGCTTCGATACACGCGACCTGGATCTGGTGCATCGCATACACCATCGCGGTCGACGCGCAACCTTGCGCGAGGGTCTCGCAGATCGCGCCGACTTCCGCGAGCGACAACCCCGCGCCGCCAAATGCCACTGGCACCATTGCCGACAGCAGACGCTCGCGCTTGAGCGCATCGAATGCCTCGCTGGGAAAGCGCGCATCGCGGTCCACCGCATCGGCGAATTGCGCGGCTACCGCAGTGCAGCGATGCGCCGCCGCGCGCCAGCAGGGTTCGGCCTCGAGCGCCGTCAGCTGTACGGCCGCATCGGCGCCGTCATGCGCTGGCGCTTCGTCGCGCGAGACCGCTGTGTCCAGTAGCGGCGCGTTCATGCTGCTCTCGCCTGTTGCAATTCGACGATCGCGGCGGCCATCGAATCGATGCTGGAGAAGAGCCGCCGCGTCAACAGACGGTCGGGGATTTCTATGTTGAACTCATCTTCGATGGCCAGCATCAGATGCACGGTTGCGAGCGACGACAGGCCCGCGGCGTAGAGATCGGCGTCGTCCGCGAGGCTATCCGGGGCAACGTCCAGACGGGCGGATTCGGAAAGGATGCGTCGCAATTCGTTTTTCATTTCGTGGTGCCCCTTTGTTGTCCAACTGTCTTCGGGAGGTATTGACGAAAAGCCGCTACAGGTGCGGTTTTTTTGTCGGGATCGGCCCGGTCCACATGGGTGACGCTCTCAATGCGTGTGACTTCCTCACGCTTGCGGCATCCGTCTGCTACAGGCAGAAGTTCGCTTCGACCCGGTGCACCGGTAGGGCGTATTTAAGGATTGTGAAAGCCGGGCGTCGGTGCGATGGCGCACGGAAGCTACCTTTTCACGCACGTACCGTGTAGCCATGACAACGAGCCGGCGTGTTGAGCCATGCCGTCGAGGGCGGCATGCGATGCCAGCCCCGTTGAACTCATTGACCGCTGGGGAACCGGATGAACTGGAAAACGCTGGAATTCGATCAGCTCTCGGCACGCGAGCTCTATGTGATCTTGCGGGCGCGCAGCGCGGTGTTCGTGGTCGAACAGTCACACGTGTGTCTCGACGCGGATGGCCGCGATGAAAATGCGCTGCATGTGTTTGCGGTGGAGGACATGGCGCGGCCGATGCCGATTCTCGCTTATGCGCGCGTGCAACCCGGCGATGCGGAAGATCCGGAAATCACCATCGACAAGGTGCTGACGAGTCCGCTGCGGCGCGGCGACGGCACCGCCGAGCTGCTGGTCGAACGGGTGCTGGAAGCGATCGGGCAACGTTGGCAGGGGCACGCCGTGCGCGTGAGCGCGCCGCTCGGCTTGCGCGGCTTCTATGAGCAGTTCGGCTTTCGCAAGACTGAAGGGCCGTTTCTCGAACACGGTGTGCCGTTCATTGGCCTCACGCGCCAGGTTCGCGCGAGCCAGCCGCGCTTCGGCTCGCGGCATCGTGTGCGCGCGACCGTGGTCGACACGTTCGAGTTGCTGTAGCGGTGCGCGTGAGCATTCCTCACGAACCGTGGGCCGTGTAACGCCGCGGCTGATGGGCGGGAGGATATGGACGAGGGAGGCGAGCGGGACCGCAGGCATAGCATCACCCATATCAAACACAAAACGACCAATGGGGATGGCCAACGAGACCACACCGAACAGTCACGGGAAGCTCTGATGAATCGCATCGTAGAACCAGGCAATTCGCTCGGCTTGAGCTTGGGCGCGGGTGTCACGCAGACGTTTGCGCGTTTGTCCGTGCAGCCGGCGATTCTCGCGGGTGGAGCGGGCACGCGGCTCTGGCCGTTATCGCGTGAGCGTAGTCCGATGCAGCTGATCGGCCTGATGAACGACGAATCGCTGCTCGAAGCGACGCTGGGCCGCCTCGAAGACGCGTTCGTCGTGGCGGCGCACAGCATGCCGCCGACTGATCCGCTCGCGACAGCCGCGCCGCTGGTGGTCTGCTGCGAAGAGCTGCGGCTGCAAACGCGCGAGCACCTCGAACAGAGCGGACGCCAGGCGCGCATGGTGCTCGAACCGCAGCCGCGCAACACCGCCCCCGCACTCACCGTGGCCGCGCTCGCCGCGCGCGCGGCGGCCGCCCCCGGCGACGATCCGATCATCGTTGCGGTGCCGGCCGATCATCTGATCGCCGATCATGCGGCCTTCGGCGTCGCGCTGGCCGAGGCGCTCACGCATGCGGCGCGTGGCGCGATCGTCAGCTTCGGCGTGCCGCCGCGGCGCGCGGCAACCGCGTATGGCTATATCCGCACGGGCATGGCGCTCGGCACGCAGGGCGCACGCGCGATCGTACGCTTCGTCGAGAAGCCCGATGCCGAACTCGCAGAACGTTATATCGCTTCCGGCGAGTACTGGTGGAACAGCGGCATGTTCGTGGTGCGCGCGTCGGTGTGGCTGTCGGCGATCGGGCTGTGCCGTCCCGTGATCGCGGCGGCGTGCGCGGACGCATTCAGGCATGCCACGGAGGACAGCGACGGCGCGCTGCATCTCGCGCGCGATGCGTTCGCCGCGTGTCCGTCCGATTCGATCGACCACGCGGTGATGGAGCGCATGGCGACCGACGCACGTCTGGTCGGCGTGACGGTGCCGCTGACCGCGGGCTGATCGGACGTGGGTGCGTGGGACTCGGAGTGGGACGCGTCCATCAAGGATGGCGCCCGCAACGTCGCGCGTGGCCGCGTGGTGTTCGACGGCGCAACTGATAGCTTCGCGCATTCGGAGGGGCGGCGCGTCGCATGTGTCGGCGTGGTGGTGGTCGAGACCGCCGACTCGGTGCCGGTCGCCGCGAAGGATCGCGTGCAGGACGTCAAGGCGATCGTGGGCCGGCTGAGGGCGGAGCGCGGCGCCTAAGTGCACGAGCATTGCAAGGTCGGGCAACCGCGGGGCTTTTACGATTCGCTCGAACGCGGCGAGTGTTTCCAGGTGAAGCGCCTCGTCGTGAAGCCCGGCGAGCGTCTATCGTTGCCGATGCATCATCATCGCTCCGAACACTGGAACGTGATGCGCGGCACGGCGCTCGTCACGCGTGGTGAGGAGCGCTTCCTGCTCGCGGAGAATCAGTCGACCTTGATTCCACTCGGCGTCACGCACCGGTTCGAGAACGCCGGCAAGACACCGCTCGAAGTGATCGAGGTGCAGCCGGGCGGCTATCTCGGCGAAGACGACATCGTGCGCTTCGACGATCAATACGGCCGCGATCAGGCCGGCGGTGAAGCCGGCAACGCCGCTCTGCGCCAAGCGGCGCTCAGAGGGCGGGCCCGGGGGCTCGTCGGCGGCAGGTCGCGATGCTCCGGGATATGCAGCGATATACAGCGCAGGCGCGCCATCACTCCGGGATGTCTTCTATCGCCTGGCGTATTCCGCCAGTGTGCAACCGAAAGCGCCTCCAAATCAGACAATTTCATTGCGCTACGTGCGTATTCGCACTATGCAGAATCGGCAACGCAGGCACGCTTGAGACGCAAGCATAAGGCCCTTTAAAACGTCGAGCGTTACACAGAAGAAACAAATCTTCAGAGGGATAACCCTGTCAGGAAGTGTCCCAACTGGCGCAACTGTTTTGAAGCTAGCAACGTATCGTGAATGCATAGTCGCGCAAAAAAAACGACACGCAAGGGCCGCTCGATCAACAGGCAACGCGGGGAAAACACCGCTTCGGGGAGAGGTCATGGAAAACACAAACAAAGAGCGATCGCTGGTGAGCAAAGTAATGGATGGGCTCGTCACCGGCATCGTCGAGGAGAAGTACGGCGCGATACTGCCACCGCAGGACGTGCTGTCCAAAGAGTTCAACGTCAGCCGCACCGTGATGCGCGAGGCGCTGTCGATGCTGCTCGCGCGCGATATGCTGGACGTGCGGCCGAAGATCGGCACGCGTATCCGGCCGATGAGCGACTGGCGCATGATCGACGAGGACGTCGTGAACTGGCGTTTTCGCGCGAAGCCCGATCCCCTGTTCCTGCGCGACGTGATCGAATTCCGCATGCTGATCGAGCCGCGCGCGTCCGCGCAGGCGGCCGCGCGCGGCAGTGCCGCCGACATCGCCGCGATCCGCGAGGCGTTCGACGCGTTTCGCGTGATCCGTCCGGTCGAGCCGGGCTATCAGGAAGCCGACGAGTTGTTCCACACCCGCATCGTGGTGGCGAGCGGCAATCAGTTCTTCAAACAGATGGCGGCGATCGTTCGCGGTGCGCTGTCGACCGTCAACCCCCTCGTCACCGACAAGAACGGCTTGTGGGAGACGGCGGTGAGTTCTCATCAACGCGTGCTCGAAGCGATCGAACGGCGCGACCCGAAAGAAGCGGAAATCGCAGCGCTGGCGATGATCAACTACTCGGCCGAAGAAGTCGGCGGCAAATTTTCAGCGGAACCGCCCACGCGCGTCTGAACGCAGCCGCGCAGGCGGCCTGCCAATAATCGTTTCTCGTGCGAGAGAGCGCCTGAAGAAAGACGCAAGCCCCGGTTCGCGTCTACGTTCGGCATGCGCGACAATAGCGCCTCGTCTGAACCGCATGGATTCGAAGAAACGATGACAATCGCAACGCAGGAAACACCCCCGGGCGACGTGATTCGCTGGGGGATCGTCGGCGCGGGCCGGATCGCCCGTCGCTTTGCCCAGGGCCTCGCCCATGTGCCGCAAGCGCGGCTCGCCGCGCTGTGGTCGCGCCGCGCGGAACCGGCGCAGGCCTTTGCCGAAGAATTCGGCGGCGAGGCGTGCGCCAGTTTCGACACACTGCTCAAGAGCGGAATCGACGCGCTCTACATCGCCACCGTCCAGGACAGTCATGCCGACTATGCGATCGCCGCGCTGCAAGCCGGCTTGCACGTGTTGTGCGAAAAGCCGGCCACGATCAACCGGCCGCAACTCGAGCGCGTGCTCGACGCCGCGCGTGCCGCGCAACGGCTCTTCATGGAAGCGATGAAGCCGCCGTTCTATCCGCTCTACAAAAAATTGCGCGAGCATCTCGCGGCCGACCCGATCGGCGACGTGGGTCTCGTGCGCGCGGGTTGTTCGGTGCCTGGCGTGCCGGACGATCACCCGTCGCTATCGTTCGAACATGCGGGCGGCGCGCTGCTCGATATCGGCATCTACGAGATGTTCCTCGCGGTGGACTGGCTCGGCGCGCCTCGCGAAGTGCAGACGCTGGGACGGCTCGGGGCGACCGGCGTCGATACGTTCGCGAGTCTGAACAGCCAGCACGAGCGCGGCATTGCGCAGCTTTTTTGCGGGCTCGATCTGCATGGCAAAGGCGATGCATTGCTGATGGCCAAAGGCGGCCATGTGACGATCCACGAACCGTGGTGGAATCCATCGCGCGCCACGATCCGTTACGCCGATGGGCGCATGGTCGAACTCGACGAGCCGTTCGCGGGCGGCGGCCTGAACTACGAGACCGCGCACTTCTGCGAACTGATTCGCGCGGGACGGTTGGAGAGCCCGCTGATGCCGCACAGCAAGTCCTTGCAGATGATCGCGATGGCCGATGCGGCGCGCGCGGCGTTGGGGCTTAAGTTCACGGGCGAGTGAGAAACGGCGGCACCTGCGGAGCGGCGAGGCGCGGTGGTACGATTTGCGCGGGCCCGCGAATGCGAACGTGAGTGTGGACGTGAAAACGCAGCGCCCGCCCGCCGCTTCTGAACTTTTCCACCGGAGCCGCCCGTCATGCGCATGCTCAAAAAACTGTGGCGCGACAATAAGAGCCTCGTCGCGTTTCTTTTCCTGATGGTGCTGTTTCGCAGTGCCGTGGCCGACTGGAACGTCGTGCCGAGCGGATCGATGCTGCCGACGATCCGCGAAGGCGACCGCATCTTCGTCGACAAGATGGCCTACGATCTGCGCATCCCGCTCACGCATATCGCGATCGCGCATCTGCATGATCCGAGGCGCGGCGACATCGTGACGATCGATTCGTCGGCCGCGCACGAGCTGATCGTGAAGCGCCTGATTGGCTTGCCCGGCGACAGCGTGGCGATGCGCGACAACGTGCTGTATGTGAACGGTGTGCGCGCCGCTTACCAGCCGCAGCAACGCGCGCCGCTGCCGGGCGACGCGGTGTCTCGCGGCGACTATCTGACCGAGCGCTTCGACGGCGTCGTGCATTCGGTGCGGCTCGCGCCGGACGCGCCCAGCCCGCGTGATTCGTTCGGGCCGGTCGTCGTGCCTCAAGGCGAGTATCTGATGCTCGGCGACAATCGCGACGACAGCGCCGATTCACGCTACTTCGGCTTCTTTCCACGCAAGGAGTTGATGGGCCGCACGCGGCGCGTCGCGTACTCGCTCGATCCGGAACACCATGACGAGCCGCGTTTCGAGCGCTTCGGCGCGCCGCTGGATGCGGCATTGCTCGCCGGCCGTTAGGCACCGCGAGCTGCTAGGGGCGCTCGGGGGGCCCTGTCGTACTCAATGACGCGACGGCAGCGCGAGGCGCCGTTCGTACCAGCGCTGCGCCCATTCGAGCACCTGGCACAGCACCCAGTACACCGCAGCCGCGGCCAGATAGAGCGGCAGCGGCTGATAGGTCGACGCAATGATTTCCTGCGCGCTGCGCAGCAGCTCGGTCACCGTGATCACCGACACCAGCGAGGTGTCCTTGATCAGGCTGATCAGGCTGTTCGACAGGCTCGGCACGGCGATGCGCAACGCCTGCGGCGCGACCACGTAGCGCAGCGTCTGGCGGCGCGAGAGACCGAGGCTATAGGCGGCCAGCCACTGGCCCGGGGGAATCCCGAGAATCGCGCCGCGCATGCTCTCCGACAGATACGCCGCGACGTTCGCCGACAACGCGATCACGCCGGCCGGCGTGGGATCGAGCGAGATGCCGAAGCTCGGCAGGCCGTAGTAGATCACGAAGATCTGCACCAGCAGCGGCGTGCCGCGCATCACGCTCACGTAAATGCGCGCGATCCAGTTCAGCGGACGACTGTGGCTGATGCTCATCAACGCGAGCACGGCACCGGCGATCAGGCCGAAGATCATCGACAGAACCGCGAACTTGACCGTCAGGACGGCACCCTGTGCGAGCACAGGAAGCGATTGGACGAGCAGGGAAGTGGTGGACATGAGCGTTGGTCTGGTTGGCGCACAAAGCGCACATCATAAACTTTGGCGGGCGGTATGGCGCGACTGCGTGCGGTGAAATGAGCGTGCGGGCGTCGGGGAGTCATCGGGCACCGGGCGCAGTGCAACCGGCGGCGCCCGACCAACTCCCACCCAACGCCGCAAAAACACGAAGGGCGGCATCGCCGACGATGCCGCCCTTCGTTTCATCCTGCGCGTCTTACTTGATCGGCTTGCTGACGTCGATGCCGAACCACTTGTCCGAAATCTTCGAGAACGTGCCGTCCGCTTCGAGCTGGGCCATCGCGTCGTCGATCGCCTTGGCGAAGTTCGGATTGCCCTTCCTGAACGGAATGCCCGACGGGTTGCCGGTGCCGACCATCGCGCCGGTGCGCAGCGGCAACTGCGAGTTCTTCAGCAGGTACGCAAGCATCAGGCGGTCGTTGAGCGCCGCGTCGAGGCGCCCGGCGGCGAGATCGCGCAGGTATTCGGGCGCGCCCGGATACGTCTTCACGTCGATGCCCGGCACCGACTTCGCCATGTCCATGTAGTTGGTGCCCAGACCGACGCCGAGCTTCTTGCCCTTCAGATCCTCGAGCGAACTGAACTGGCGCGAGTCGTCCTTGCGCTGGATCAGTTGCGCGGCCGAGTAGGTGTAGGCCGGCGAGAAGTCGAGCGCCTGCTTGCGCGCGTCGGTGATGCCGACCTGGTTGACGATCACATCGAACTTGCCCGCCTGCAGGCCGGCGATGATGCCGCTCCATTCGGTCGTCACGAACTCCGGCTTCACGCCGAGTTTGGCCGCGACGGCCTTGGCGATGTCGACGTCGTAGCCGACCAGCTCGCCCGACGGCGCCTTCGAATTGAACGGCGGGAAGGTGCCTTCCAGGCCGATGCGCAGCGTGCCGCGCTGCTTGACCTGGTCGAGCAGGTCTTCCGCGTGCGCGGCGACGGCGGTGAACGACGCGCCGATCAGACCGGCGACGAGAAGCTTTTTCAGCAGGCCAAATTTCATCGTGTTCCTTGTTGTTCGTCTGGCGTTTTAACGGACGAGAGCTTAGCAAAACAGGCTATCGAACCTAAATATCGTTTGTTTATGTCTATATTATCGGCGCCGGCAGCAGGGGAAATTGACCACGCGGGGCCACTCGCGGATGCCGGCGCAGCGCGCCAGCGGGTCCGCGGCTTATCGCAGCGCCTGCGCGCATTCTGCCACCAGCGCCGGTCCGCGGTAGATAAAACCCGTGTAGAGCTGCACCAGCGACGCCCCGGCCGCCAGCTTCGCGCGCGCATCCTCGCCCGAGAAAATGCCGCCGACGCCAATGATCGGCACCGTTTCGCCGACTTCGGCGCGTAGCTTGCGGATCACTTCGTTCGACGCGTCGAACACCGGCTTGCCCGACAGGCCGCCGGCTTCGTCGCCGTGCTGCATGCCGGCGACGGCGGTGCGCGACAGCGTGGTGTTGGTGGCGATCACGCCTTCGAATTGATGGCGCAACAGCGTCTCGGCGATCGACTTGATCTGTTCGTCGTCGAGGTCCGGCGCGATTTTCAGCGCGAGCGGCACCAGCTTGCCATGCAGGTCGGCCAGACGCTGCTGCTTGTCCTTGAGCGCCGCGAGCAGCGCGTCGAGTTCGCCGGCGCCTTGCAGCTGGCGGAGATTCTTCGTGTTCGGCGACGAGATGTTGACCGTCACGTAGCTCGCGAACGGGTACACGCGTTCGAGGCAGTACAGGTAGTCTTCGGCCGCACGCTCGATCGGCGTGTCGGCGTTCTTGCCGATGTTCAGCCCGAGAATGCCGCGATAGCGGGCCGCCTGCACGTTCTTCACGAACTGGTCGACCCCCGCGTTGTTGAAGCCCATCCGGTTGATCACCGCCTTCGCCTCCGGCAGACGGAACATGCGCGGGCGCGGATTGCCCGGCTGCGCACGCGGCGTCACGGTGCCCACTTCGATGAAGCCGAAGCCGAGCGCGGCCAGTCCGTCGATGCACGCGCCGTCCTTGTCCAGCCCCGCCGCGAGCCCGACCGGGTTGCGGAACGTCAGCCCCATCACGGTGCGCGGCGCGTCCGGCACGTGCGGCGCGAACATGCCGGCGAGGCCGGTGCGGCCGGCGGCGCCGAGCATCCGCAAGGTCAGGTGGTGAGCGTCTTCCGCGTCCATGCGAAAGAGTTGGGCGCGTACAAGCGGGTAGAGGGAACTGAACACGGGACGAAGCCGGGCGGCCGGAAAATGGGAACCCGCTATTTTACCGGCTTTGGTACGTTGGTGAGATTGATCGAAGGATTCGGAAGCGCCTGCGCCGGGCGTGGGAATGAAAACCGCGCGTCGGCGCAGGGGGCGCTCTCCGCGCTGCGCCTACGGCCTGAGTGGCCCACGGTTGCCACGAATCGGCAGGTCGACCGGCGGCAGGTCCACGCTCGCGGGATCGAGCACCTGCCACGCGCCGTCGATCAACCCTTCGAGCGGGCGGAAATTCGCCTTGTACGCCATCTTCGGACTCTCGCGAATCCAGTAGCCCAGATACACGTACGGCAGTTTCAGGCTGCGCGCCTGTTCGATCTGCCAGTAGATGTTGTAGGTGCCGAAACTGGTGTGCGCGAGCCCGGGTTCGAAGAACGTGTACACGGACGATAGCCCGTCGCCGAGGATGTCGATCATGCTGATCATGCGCAGGATGCCGGGCACGTCCGGCCGGTCCGGCAACGGTTCGCGGAATTCGACGAGGCGTGAATTGATCCGGCTCTGCAACAGGAACTGTTCGTACTGGTCGCGGCTGTCGCGGTCCATGCCGCCGCCCGCATGCCGCGCCGATTGATAGCGCATGTAGAGCGCGTAGTGCTCTTCGTCGTAGTGGAGCGGCGCGACGGTGGCAATCAGTTCGCCGTGTTTCTTCCACACGCGCCGCTGGGTGCGGTTCGGCTCGAACTGGTCGACCGGCACGCGCACCGGCACGCACGCGCGGCAGCCGTCGCAATAGGGGCGGTACGTGAACACGCCCGAGCGCCGGAAGCCCGCCTTGACGAGGTCGGTGTAGACGTCGGAGTTGATCAGGTGGCTGGGTGTGGCGACTTGCGAGCGGGCGATCCGGCCGTTCAGGTAACTGCAGGGATAGGGCGCCGTTGCATAAAATTGCAGCGCCGAAAGCGGAGAAAGAGGCAGCTCGTTGGGATGAGTCACGTTGGCAGCTCTCGAAGCGTCTCTGGTAATGCGAACCCGGCGCGCCTTGCGGCTCGTGACCCGCGGTTCGGTGGGCGGCGGATCCGGATTCGGCCTGATTCTTCCTACGCCGCTCGCGCGAGCACCTCGAGCAACGCGGTCTTGTCGAAGCGCCATGAAATAGGCGGTGCGTCGACCGACGCGCGAACATGCGCGATGAACGCCTTGCGCGCTATCTCGCGACCGCCCAGCGACGCCAGATGCGACGTGTTCTGCTGGCAGTCTATCATTTCTATTTTGTGGCGGCGCAAGTGGCCGACCAGCGCGGCCAGCGCGATTTTCGACGCGTCGGTGGCGTGCGCGAACATCGATTCGCCGAAGAACATCTTGCCGAACGACACGCCATACAAACCGCCTACGCGCTCGCCCTCGAACCAGCTTTCGATGCTATGCGCATCGCCCAGCCGATGCAGCGACGAATATGCTTCGACGACGTCCGCGGTGATCCAGGTGCCGCGCTGTCCGCGTCGCGGCGCTTGTGCGCACGCGCGCATCACGGCGGCGAAGTCATGGTCGACGCGGATTTCCCAGGCATCGTCGCGCAGCACGCGCTTGAGCGTCTTGCGCAGCGACGGCGACAGTTTGAATTCCGCGGGGCGCAGGATCATGCGTGGATCTGGACTCCACCACAGCACCGGCTGGCCATCCGAATACCACGGAAAGATGCCACGCCGATAGGCGTCGATCAGCCGTGACGGCAGCAGGTCGCCGCTCGCCGCGAGCAGGCCGGGCGCGCCGCTGGCCGCGCCGAGCGCCCGCTCGACGGGTGGGAACGGATCGTCAGTTCCGAGCCAGGGAACCATGCGCGCCGCTCAGCCTTCGCGCAGCGAGCGGAAAATGTCGCCCGTGTGCAGGCCGAAGCTGCCGGCGGCGCGGTCGGCGAAAAAGAAGCGCAGCGTCTGTCCGACGGTGGGGAAGGCGATCTCGTCCCACGGAATCTCGTGTTCCTCGAAGAGCTTGACTTCGAGACTTTCCTCGCCGGCGGCGACGTCGAGATCGAGCAGCCGTGCCATGTAGAACAGATGCACCTGATGCACGTGCGGCACGTTCAGCAGCGAGAAGAGGTTTTGCACCTCGACGCGCGCGCCGGCTTCTTCCAGCGTTTCGCGCGACGCGGCCTCGGCAGTCGTCTCACCCATTTCCATGAACCCTGCGGGCAGCGTCCAGTAGCCGTAGCGCGGCTCGATCGCGCGACGGCACAGCAGCACCTTGTCGTCCCATACCGGGACGGTGCCGACGACGTTGCGCGGATTCTGATAGTGCACCGTGCCACAACTGCCGCATACGAAGCGCTCGCGGTTGTCGCCCGGCGGAATGCTCAGACTGACGCCTTGACCGCAGACAGAACAGAATTTCATAGGATGGGGACGAGAAGGGGTCAGTGGGAGTTTATCACTGGGACGGATGGGGGAGACGGGGTGCGTAGTGGGGCTGGGATGGGCTTTGGATGAGGGCTGGCGGCTCGCATTCGGTGAGGCAGGGTCGCCCTGGCGCTTCGCACGCGTCGCGAGAGATCTGCGTTCGCGCCAAACTGACGCTGATCGATGGGGTCCTCGTCACACTGCGTTTGTGTGAACCAGACCGGCGCGGCCGGTGCGCGGAAGATCACTTCGCGAGCCAATCGGTAACGTGCAATTCAGAGGAAAACTAAATGGTTTGACAGGTTAATTGTCGCCGGTGACGCATTGCTGTGCCGAGCATGACATCAATCCGTCAACTCGCGGCCTGGTTAGCGTGGCTTGCAGGTGCGGACTGGTCAGTCGCACGTCGACGTTGGTGATCCCTTGAGGTGGCATGGGTTCATCTCGACACATGTGTCTGCTTGGCTGGAGGACGGGCAAGCGTCTCCCTCAAATTGCCTGGATTGCCTCTGCGCGTCCTTTTTTTCGAAAGGGCGGCCCGTGGTGGGGGAGCCGCGAGGCTCACCGGTTGGTTTAGCCCGGTCTCTCACCCTCGTCACTGTGCCCGCCCCCTACCTCCTTTTGTGGCGGTCGCGGGTCTTTTCCACCGACAGGAACAGGACGCGCCACGAAGAACAACGAAGTCCCGACATCTCCCACACAGGCAGAACTGGTCGAAAGCAATACCCGGCTCGCCGAACAAAACTCAATACTCAAAGCAGCGGCCGATGCGGCGCTCGAAACCGCTCACCGGCAGGTCACCCCGTTTGAAAGCATCCGCGCCATTGCGCCGTCGCGGGCGGTGGCGTGCAGCTTTCGGCGCAGGACAGCATCAACACCGTGGCCAGGAAGAACGCCGACTGGAGCGTTGCAAAGCGCTTCACGGTCGCAGCGGGCGACTTAGTGTCGATGTTCGCGCAGAAGCTTGGGATCAAGATTTTTGCGGCCAAAGGCCCCGTCGAGATTCAGGCCCAGGGTGGGCCGATGTCGTTCATCGCGGACAAAGATGTCAACCTTGCCAGCGTCAACGGAAAGGTCAACCTTGCGGCGGCAAAGGAAATCATCCTCGAATGCGGTGGTGCGTTCATCCGGATCAAGGACGGCAGCATTACGCTCGGTGGCCCATTTGACGTGTTCCTCAAGACAATTACGGTCCAGAAGAAGGTCAAGGAGTCGATGAAGATATCCGTGCCGCCGTTGCCAAAGTCTATTCAACACCTTTTTGACCGCCCCGTCTGGGTGGTGGACGATCGCGGAAACTCGATCCCTGACCGGCCCTTTCGCGTTCATTTGAAAAGCGGCCAGACCCTGGATGGCAAGACCGACCAGGACGGAGTCGCCCATCTGGCTATCAGTGACGAGGCCGATGTCCTGCGTGTCGAAATTCTGAAAAAGCTTAGCGGGAAAAACATATGATCGAACGAACGGGACTTCAGGACCAAGAGAGGTTATCGGAGCGCAGCGATGCGTTTCCGCCGTTCACCCGACAGCACGTGACACCCGACACCGGGAACGCTGACGATGATCTGTCCGGCTCATCGTTCTCGTACGAGTCTGGATACGTCTGCAAAGTTACCCTCGCCGACGAGTTGATTGAAAAGCTCAGGAAGGCCGGCGAAGAGACCGAGGTGCAACACCACGATAACGTCCCACTAACACCGAAGGCTGAACCAAAGTCGGGGAATCAGCCCGCGCCAGAGAGTGCTATTCCTGCCGTATCCCCAACAGGCGGCCAGAATCCGCCCCCAAAGAAGAAAAAACAAGAATGACAGCAACGATCATCAAATACTGATCAACGGGCTGAACAAGAAGCCGCATATCATCGAATTTAAGGGTGCCGTTCTGGATCGAAACGAACGACTCAAGATAATTGCGGCCGTGGCAATGTGCGAAAGCGGAAATGATCCATTCGGCGCGGAGAACACCGATGAAGAGTTTGTCGGACGTAAAGATGGACACAAGGGCATCGAAACTAGCTATTCGCGTATTGTCCATATCGGCCTGTCATATGGTGTGATCCAGTTCACGCAAGATGGCGGCGCGCTTGGTGGTGTGCTGCGGAGGTGTGATGAAAAGAATCACCAAAAATTTGTCGACGTATTCGGCGACAACTGGCAGGAACTACTAACGCTGACGACTGCCGGGATGCCATTGTCCGGTGTCGATTACTTGTCCGGCCTCGATCACTGGCATGCGATCGCGAAGACCAAGGAGGGAACAGATATCAAAGCGAAGGCGTCCGTGAACAAGCTGCCGGTAAGTGGTGAGATTCGAGGTAAGCGAGTTCAACCGATCGCCGTGACCGTCGGTGGTATGAAGCAGGACCTGTGGGAAGGTACGTGGAACAAGCGCTTCAAGGATGCTGCACAGGTGGCCGACTTCCAAGAGGCGCAATTGATCTATGCCGTCGAAAATTACCTAAATCCCACCTTGCCTTTTTGCAAGACTAACAACGTTCATTCTGGACTCGGTATCGCCTTCGCGGTGGCGTGTGCGGTGCGTGGAGCAAATCCACAATTGCTGCTCGAAGCGGCAAAGAAGAAGGGTTTGAAGGTGCCGTTCGAATCGGAGACTGATGAAAAAGCTGCGGTCGTTTCGATCTCGAAGAGCGAAATCAAGGACTATCAGACGACCCATAAGGGCAACGTTAAGGGTGAACTTGGCAGGCGAGGAAATCACTCGCGCAGGACGATTGAGCAAGGACTCAACCGGCTTTCTTGCCGAGGATATGTACTGGACCGACACCTTTGACAACGACCATGATAAGTAATCGAGGTAATCAATGCTGAAGTACAGAATCGCGTTCATGCTGGCCTCGCTCGCGGCGATGGATGAGGCTCATGCCGCCGGGCTGTGCAGTGCGAGCGAAACGACTGTGTTCAACTGCGAACTCAAGGAAAATCACAAAATAGTCTCCATGTGCTCGTCGAATCACCTAGCCGACGGGATGGGATTTTTGCAATACCGCTACGGTCTGCCGAACAAAGTCGAACTGACGTTCCCAAAGAGTCTTGAGAATTCGCAGGCGCAGTTCGGCTACGACGAATATTCCCGCCCCGATCTAAGTACGTTCGTGGTGGGATTCAACAACGCGAATTATCGATACGAGATATCAGAGACAACTGAAGGCGGCGAAGACGAAGGAATCACGACCCGGACGCTGCTGGTGAGTTCTGAAGCAAATAAGCGCGGCTTGAAGCTGACGTGTCTCGACAACAAGAATACCGTTTCGAACATTTCGACGCTCGAGCACGTACTGAAGTGTGACAAGAAGCACGCGATCGTCGAAGGAGCGTGCGACTGATTCATATGCTTGCATCCAAGCCGGAGAGGCGCTACACGACCAAGCCCCAATCTTGGCAACATACTTCACGCTCAGGCCTATCGACGATTTTGGATTCGTCCCAGCTGGATTTTCTTCAAGAATTGTCAGAACGTGCCTATCCCATATTAATCCCGTTGACCTGACGGGTTTTAAATGTTCAGTTATCTGGTTTGGCAGCTAACGCTGCGTCGCTGGTTCTTTCTCGGGGAGCAGGGAGTGGCAGAGTTTGATCTATTGCGTCAGGGCGTCGCGGGACGCCAGGCGTATTTTCTCGAAGTGCCCGGCACGTCAAGTGCGGCGGCGCTGTCGGTCGTGTCATTCAAGGCGACCGAAAAGATGGGCGCACCGACCGAAGTACGTATCGAGTTGACCCACCCGCTACAGCTTGCACGCGCCGACTATCTGAACCTTGACGCCTGCTTTCCCGTGGTGGCCGACGATGGCGCCGTGAAGAAGTTTTCCGGGTACATCGAACGCTTCTCGACGGTGCAGAACACGAAGGACTATGTCAGGTACGAAATCGTCCTGAAATCGCATTTCGGACGGCTCCAGGCTGTCACGAACACGGAGGTCTATCAGCACCTCACGATACCGCAGATCATCCAGAAGATTCTGCGCAGGCACGGCATCC